>CAYMIS010000005.1:0-52951 GCA_964390485.1 uncultured Roseburia sp.
GAGCACTTGGCTACGGACCAAGGTGTCGGGGGTTCGAATCCTCTCTCGCACGTAACAGACCCTTAAGAATGAAAGTTCTTAAGGGTTTTTTGATTCATAAGAATTTGCGCAAATTCCTATGAATCAAAAGCCTCCTGGAGGCATAGCTGACATCTTAACCTATAAAGATAAATAGCTTAAATCTTCATATTAAATCTAATAATTTATCATAGTTGGCTTTACAAAAAAATTTTGTTATAATTATTTCTAAGAGATGTTTGAATATAAATGATTTTGCGTAAAAAAGAATGTAAATAAAAGATAAGATGGTATTTTCACTGAAAACAGCAGAGAGAAGCTTTGCAGCAGAGGGATGAGCTATGAATGATATGGACTTTATTTTAACAACTTATTTGGATGAAGTAATTAAAGTAGCAAAAGTAAATATTCTGACAGGAGAATATCATTTATTAAAAGTATTGGAGTCAGAAATTGAAACAGGAATTCTGGAAGCAGAAACAATTAATGATTATACCAAAAAGATTGTGGAATGTGGACTCATTTATGAGGATGATGTGTACAGCTACCAACAGCATACGGATTTAAAATATTTGCAGCATGCGATAAATAGCAAGAGAAGGCGGCTGGTACATAGTTTTAGACGTAAGGTTGATGACAGATACAAATGGCTTTCCTTTGAGGTTACGGCACCAAAGAATTTTTCATTGGAGGAGAATCCATGGGTGTTGTTTAGCTGGAAAGAGGCAGATAACGAGAGCAGGACCTTAGAGGAAGCCTTGCGAATGCTTTCCTCTGTTTTTCATAAGATTATAAAGGTTAATCTAACAACAGATACATATGAGGTAATAAAGGTATACGATAATGAGATGAATGTGCAGAATGGATTATCTTCTAAAATCTCAGAGTGGCTGCATAATTTTGCAGAAGCTGGAAATGTATATGAAGAGGATGTGGCAGAATATTTTGCCTTTACTAATTTAGAGTATCTTCGGGCACATTTAAAAAAGGATAAAAGTTGTGTACGTCTGCGTTACCGAAGAAAAGTATTGGATGAATTCCGCTGGGCATCCATGGAAATTATATCAAGTATGGAGTATAGCGATGAGGAGCAGATTGTTATGCTCTATGTCAGAGATATCCATGATGAGCATGTTTCGGAACTGAATATGCAGAAGAAATTGGAATATTATTGTAATTATGATATTCTAACTGGACTGGGGAATCGTTTTTTTTATAAAAATTATTGTGCTTCCTATGCTAAGAGCAGGCAGAAATATCCGGTGGCAGTGTTGTTTGCGGATATTAATGGACTGAAATATATAAATGACAATTTTGGACATGCAAGTGGAGATGCATATATTAAACGATTTAGTAAACTATTGGAGGACTGTTTTGGGAGAAACTCCTGTTGCAGAATTAGTGGAGATGAGTTTGTAGCATTTTTAGAATATGAGGATGAAGAAACAGCCAAAAGAAAAATGCGCGATTTTTATCAAAAAGTACTGGATGCTGAATGGGTTGCTGCTATCGGCTATGCATGGAGTGCAAAGCCTAAAACGTTAGGGTCTTTAATTAAACGGGCGGAGACGGCCATGTATAAGGACAAGAATAAGTATTATGAAGCATTTCCAGATAGAAAAAGATAAAAGTTTGAATTGACAGGAAATAATCTTTTGTGATAAACTCTCTTTCAAGATAATAAGCATAGTATTTTATAGATATTGACAATAAGAATAAATGAAAAGAAAGAAGAGGCTGTAAATCATGGCACACAATATTCAGTTATTAAAACTGAACAGGGACGACGATTGGCAGCGCTTGTAACCTGAGAATAATCACAGGTACAAGCGCTTTTCGTGTTGTACCTGTGTGGAAAATGATATGTATTGCCATATTCGCCGGCATTATACTTTTTAGGACAGAACCACACTGGTAAAAGAATTTTACCTGTGTGGTTTTTTTGATTTACACGAGTAGCGATGAGAAGCTCGCAAAGTGTACTTCTCATAATTCATAGGAATGTATTGCAATTCATTATAAATTCTTTGTGAAGAGGCGCACTTCACAGAAAGGTAACCAGACATTATAAATTTATGGAGGAAAAAATATGAACAATGAAAAAAAGAAACCATTAATCGAAGTAGAAGCCTGTATGCTGGGATTTCATATGGGTGAAATAGTACGCATTCATGGCAGCATTTATAAAGTGAGAAAAATGAGTGAGTTTGCCTTTGTGCTGCTGAGGACAAAAGAATCGATAGAACAGTGTATTTATAGTAAGGAATTTAGTAAATTTCCATTGGAAGATCTAGCGGAGGAGAGCTGTGTTGTGGTAACAGCAGAGATAATGGAAGAAGAACGAGCAAAGAAGGGTTATGAACTTCGAATGATAGAAATTGAGGTTTTATCCACACCGGTGCTGCAGGCTCCGATTGTAATCAACAATAAAAGGGTAGATACTTCACTGGAAAATCTTTTGAATTACCGACCGTTAACCCTGCGAAATGAAAAGAAAAGAGCTATTTTCAAAATTCAGGAAGGGATATGCAGAGGTTTCCGGGAATATTTGTATAAATGTAAATTTACAGAAATTCATACGCCAAAGATTGTGGAAGCAGGTGCAGAAGGAGGTGCAAATATTTTTAAACTGGACTATTTTGGAAAAGAGGCGTATTTGGCGCAAAGTCCTCAATTTTACAAGCAGATGATGGTAGGAGTTTTTGAAAGAGTTTATGAGATTGCACCGGTATTCCGGGCAGAAAAGCATGATACATCCAGACATTTAAACGAGTATATCAGTGTAGATTTAGAGATGGGATATATTTCAGATTTTAGAGAAATTATGGAGATGGAAACGGAAATGTTGAAATATACCTTTGCTTTTTTACAAACGGAATATTCAAAAGAATTAGAACTGCTAAAGGTGAAACTTCCAGAAATCGCAAGTATTCCATCAATTAAGTTTCTGGAAGCAAAGGAATTAATCGCCAAAACATATCAGAGAAGGATAAAGGACTATGAGGACTTTGAACCGGAAGAAGAAAAATTATTGTGTGAAATTATAAAGAAAACAACCCACAGTGAATTTGTGTTTGTTACGCATTATCCTAGCAAAAAGCGGCCATTTTATGCAATGGAAAATCCGGAGAATAGAGAAGAAACCTTAAGCTTTGATTTATTGTTCCGAGGCGTCGAAGTGACAACAGGCGGACAGCGTATTCATGATTATTATGAACAGGTAGAGAAAATGAAACGTCGTGGAATGAATATTGAGAAGTTTGAAAGCTATCTGATGATGCATCAATATGGAATGCCTCCCCATGGAGGTCTTGGACTGGGGGTAGAACGTCTGACAAGTAAGCTGCTTAATCAGGAAAATGTAAGAATGGCAAGTCTTTTTCCGAGAGACATGAACAGATTGACTCCATAATAAAACAATCCCCGAGAGGCTGTTTAGAAAACATATTTATCAAATGTATTTTTCAATAACCTCTTGGGGATAGGATGTGTTATCAGTGAAAAGTATGGGTTTATATACGGAATGGATTAGAAGCTGTGTCCACCACCGGAGCAGCCACCACCGCCGCCACCGCCGCCGCCACCACCGCTTCCACCGGAGGAGCGTGGGCTGTAAACTCTTTTTTCCCGAAGATAGGTGGATTGTGGGTCAGTAATATGACAGCTATGGAGCATATTTTGTTTTAGTGCAGACATGGAAGGCTCCCGTTTTTTACTTACACGAAGAACGGCAAAGTAATTTAAAATAAGTGCAATAATTAAACTTAATAGGAAATTACAGATATATTTCATTGGCTGTGGAATATTTTTTCCAATTAAAAGCGAATGAATCTGTGAAAATGCCTTGGCACTGCAGTTATAATATTCTTCCTTGGATGCAAAGCGATAGACATTGTCGGTAATGGTATCGCAGTAGTTATCTGTGATGATATATTGGAGTTCTCCATAACCGGAAATCCAAAGCATACGGGTATCCATATCAATGGTAAATATAACGCCATCTGCATAGGAATTAAAGGTGTGTTCATAAGTAGTTTCTGACAAATCCCGGGCAGAAGAATAAGGATTATCCGATTCCGTCAAAAGGATGACATTTCCAAAGGCTGCTACTTCTTCCATTATGTCTGTAAGATTTGCCTCTTCTTCGGCAGTAAGCAGGTCTGCATTGTCTGAGATAACAACACGGTAATAATAACTGTTGTCAGAGTCAGCAGCATAACAGTTATCCGATGAAAAGATGCACAAGGCAAACAGGCTGCATAAAAAAACGAACAGATATTTAATTGGAGCTTTAATCAACATTATCGTCACCTCCGCTGCGGTTAAATTGTGGCAGTTTTCTGGTTGCCAGCCGGTTAAAGTCTTTAATAACGTCTGTGATAGCACATAAAACAGAAAGAATGGAAAAAAAGGTGCTGCCATAGTAGATATAGTCAGATACAGGCCGGAGAATCAAAATGATAAGGGCTGTAAAAATACTGATGATGGTAAAAAGAATACCAAGTAGTTCCTTTTTTTCAAACCAGCGTTTTTTTGTTGCCATAAATGCTCCTATTTTAGGAATATCTATATTTTTGCTGAAATTATGTCTTCCTCTGTCATCAAATCCCATCTCTCTTTTTTGAAGTTTGTGGACTTCCACCAGAGAAAGAATTACTACAAGAAGGGATAGAATTGTTGAAATAATTAATGCAGTTGTTGCTTTCATCGAAATGAAGAGATTTAACAGCAAAAAGATTGGGAGTGCTAAAAGCAGTGAGCCCAAGGCATATTTTTTTCCATCCACCGGAATGTCAGCAGAAATTTTTCCAGTCTGGCCATTGATGCTTACATAGGCAATACGGTCATTTTTCCGATAGGACATAAACCATACAGGGAATAAAGCATAATGTGGGTGGTCCATACGGATATTAAAAGGAGATTTTTTTAATTCATCTGCTTCTTTTATGTGGTAGCTGGAAAATTTTTTCACTTTCTGAATGGCTTCCACAGAAAGCTGGGAGGTGAGATTAACAACATCCTCATCATAAATATGAGGTGTAACATCTGAAACATCCGCATAAAAACCACTTAAGTATGATGGATTAAAATTCTGCATGGTATGAACGTTATAAGGCGCAAGGGTTTCGCTGATATCATCTGCAAATTCCCTTGAGGCATCATGGGTAATGCCAAGATATTCTGCATCAATATTTCCGGAAAGATTGTAATAACGGGTAATATCGTAGCTGCCTTCCCGGGAATATTTTTCTCCAGGAATGGAAAACATACCTTTATGGGTTACATCATATACCCAGTAAGGCATATAAATCCCACGAAAACCGTTGACACATTTTTCATCCTTTAATTCCTTAGGAGCAAAAATTGCACGTTTCATATGTTTGCGGTAGGCAGCAATACAATCCTCTTTTGTCATTTCAAAGGGGATAATGGCATCCGGTCTTTTCTCGCGGGAAAGCCGGCTTCTTAAAAGTGTAGATGCACCGCAGAAGCTGCAGAATGCAGCAGCAGTATTATCCTGACTGATAATCTCAGCACCACACTGATTACAAATAAATTTGGTGACTTCAAATTCGGTTGTTTCCTGTGCACCTTTTAGCGTGTCCTGAAAAAAAGCAGGATCTACAAGGGTTTTGCAATAGTCACACTTTAATTGCTGTGATGAAATATCAAAATGCAATTCTCCACCACAGTTTTGACATTGGTACATAACGAAATCCTCCAATTCATATATCATGGGATATATGCTTTATCATAATGTATAAATACACATGATAATAATTTATCATAACAAAATATGGAATGCTATAGATATTTCGGGACAGAAGAAAAACTTTCCCTACTGCACCTTGAAAATCGAACAAAAATTCGATATGATTAGAACAAATAGATTTTATAAGGTCTGATACAGGCTTAGAAGGGGGATTAAAATGTTAACAGAAGTATTTGAGATGAAAGTAGAAGGTTCTTTGCCGGGAGCAAAGCTTTACACATATATACAGGAGGAAAGCCCGGAAATGCAGGTGAAAGAGCGGCCAATGATATTGATTTGTCCAGGGGGTGGATACGGAATGACCTCGGACCGGGAAGCAGAGCCATTAGCTGTTCGTTTTCTTGCAATGGGGTATCATGTGGCAATTTTGCGCTATTCCGTTGCTCCGGCAGTTTATCCGACTGCATTACTGGAACTGGCGCAGGCAATGAAGCTGATTCATAAGTATGCAGAAGAATGGCTTGTGAACACAGAGAAGATTTTTGTGCTGGGCTGCTCGGCAGGAGGACATCTGGCAGCAAGTCTTGGAATGTTCTGGCACGAAGCATGGCTTGCGGAGAAAACAGAGGTAAAAAATGAAATATTAAAACCGGCAGGAATGATTCTTTGCTATCCGGTAATTACATCCGGGGAATTTGCCCACAGAGGTTCCTTTGATGCGCTGTTAGGCGGGATAGAGACAGAGGAGATGTTAGAGCGGGTTTCTTTGGAAAAACAGGTAACAGAGCATACACCGGAAGCATTTATCTGGCATACCTACACCGATGATTGTGTACCGGTTGAGAATTCCTTGTTTTTAATTTCTGCAATGAAAAAATATAACATTCCGGTGGAATTTCATATGTACCCGGTGGGCGGACATGGTTTGTCTACTGCGGACTGGCAGACCTCCATGCCAAATGGTTACGGTATGCAGGAGGAATGCCAGAGCTGGCTTTCACTGGCAGCAACATGGCTTTCAAAACGAGTTTAAATTGGAGAAAGAATGAGAAATAGTTCCAGAACCTATATTTGCATAGATTTAAAATCTTTTTATGCCTCAGTGGAGTGTGTAGAGCGTGGTTTAGACCCATTAACGACAAATCTTGCAGTGGCAGACCCGGAACGGTCGGAAAAAACCATATGTCTTGCGATTTCCCCTTCCATGAAGAAGCTGGGAATTCCTAACCGCTGCAGGGTATTTCAGATTCCTAAGGATTTGAAATATATTATGGCACCTCCCAGAATGAAGCTGTATATAGAATATTCAGCGAATATTTATGCAATTTATTTGAAATATATTGCAAAAGAAGATATTCATGTGTATTCCATTGACGAAGCATTTTTAGATGTGACAGATTATCTTACGATGTATCAGATGACTGCCAAAGAGCTGGGAATGCGTATTATGCAGGATGTGTTCGAAACGACAGGAATTACAGCAACCTGCGGAATCGGAGATAATCTTTATCTGGCAAAAATTGCATTAGATATTACAGCAAAGCATGTAAAAGACCATATCGGAATTTTGGATGAAGAACGCTACCGGAAGACTTTATGGAATCATAAACCATTAACAGATTTCTGGCGAGTGGGACCGGGAATTGCAAAACGTTTAGAACGTCATGGTATATATACTATGGGACAAATTGCAAAGGCAGATGAGAAACTGCTGTATCATATTTTGGGAATTGATGCGGAGCTTCTGATTGACCATGCATGGGGAAGAGAGACTGCAACAATTGCTGATATTAAAGCCTATAAACCCAAGAACAGCTGTTTAACCAGCGGACAGGTATTAGGCTGTGGATATGATTATGATAAAGCAAAGCTGGCAGTTAAGGAGATGGCAGATTTGCTTTGCCTCGAGCTGGTAGACAAAGGACTGGTGACGGAATCGGTTACTCTGTACATCAGCTATGAAAATTCATGGAATATGGAATCTTCCAGAGGAACCGTCTCCCTTCCTACCGCCACAAGTTCTGCCCGGATAATGATTACTTATGTGGAGCAGCTTTTTGAACAGATTGCAGACCGGCGGGCACCAGTGCACAAAATTAATATGACTTATAATAATGTTGTTGATGAGACCTATCAGCAATATGACCTTTTTGCTGACCCGGTGGAATTAGAGCGAGAACGAAGGATGCAGCAGGCAATGCTGGATATTAAGAAGAAGTTTGGAAAAAATGCAATCCTTAAAGGGATGAATCTGGAAGAGGGAGCCACAACAATGGAACGTAACCGTCAGATTGGTGGTCATAAAAGCGGTGAATAGATAGGAAGGCGAAAGTATGGATATCAGAGGGAAAATGAGCAGGGAAGAACGAGCGAAGCAGTTTATGCCTTTTGCCGCTTTGAAAGGATATGAGGAAGCACTTAAGGAGAAAGAGAAAATTGTTGTTCCCAAAATTGAACTTTCCGATGAAATGAAAGAGGAGTTAAGCAGAAAACTCCAAAAGATACAGAAAAATGATATTGTTATGGTGGTTTATTTTTGTAAGGATGAGTACCTGAAGGTGACAGGGATGGTATCCCGAATGGACAAGGATGCGAGAATATTAAAGGTTGTGAATACCAAAATACCTTTTGAGGATATTTATGAACTGGAGGAAGAAGAAAAAATATTATTTGAATAGTTTAGTATATCAAAGTATAATAGAAGTATCATAAATGTGTGTAAGGAGAGTGGCTATGTGGAAAAAAATCAAAGAAACACCTCTTTATCTAAAATTATTTTATATATGTATTTTTTTATCGGTTGGAATCTGGCTGGCGGTATTATTTCCATGTGAGAAATATTTTCCGGAAAATCATTTTATGAATGATGCAGCTCCGATTTTGAATGAGGGATGGCTTGACATGGAAGGAAATCCCATTGAAGTTCCGGGGAAACATGATGTGAAAGCCGGAGAAAGTTTTCGTATTCAATATATCTTTCCGGAGGATGTGGGGGCATATATTGGAGTAATGTTTTACACAGACCATACTTTCGTCAGAGCATATCAAAATGGGAAAGAGATTTATTGTTTTGGAAAAGAGGAAGAAATTCCTTTTGGAAAAACACCGGGAAGCGGCTGGCAGCTGATTATGCTGGATAAAGTGTATGAAGGTGACGTTCTGGTATTAGAAACGAATTGCCCTTATGATAAATATTCTGGTCTGATGCGTGAAGTTATGATAGGAACAAGGGCACAATTAATAGCGTATGTATTCAATCATGGACAATTGGCCTTTTTCCTTGCATTAATTCCATTGTTAATAGGTACTGCAATTATTTTTCTACCACCGTTTTTTTTCAGAAACTATCCGGTAACATTCTTCTTTAATATTGGAATTGCTTTTGTCATGGTATCGGTCTGGAGTGCTACAGAGTCACGGATATGGCAGCTATATTTTGAAAATGCATATGCGATGCAGACACTGAATTTTTTGACATTCCTATTGTTTATGCCATCAGTTCTGGTAACGGTGCGTACAATGGGGATTATTCATAATGAAAAGCTATATCGCCGTATGATGCTGGTTGATTTGGGGATAGCATTAGTAATTATTTTACTACAACTATTAGAAATTGCAGATTTCTTTGAAATGCTGTTTGTGGTACATATACTGATGATGTTGAATGAGATTATATTTGCTACATCCTTTGCAAGAAGAATTAAAACCAAAAAGAGTTTTCAGTGGTGCATAAGTATTCTGTTGTATTTGACGATTGGAACATGTATTTGTCTCGACTTATTGGACTTTTATGTATGGGATACCTTTGGCAATGGCTTCTTTTCAAGGATTCAGATACTTGTGCTTTTAGTAATTATTGGTCTTATAGGAATGAAACGTGCACTGGTAATCCAGCGCGAGAATATTGAAAAGAAGACCTATGAGAAAATGGCATATACAGATAATCTGACAACACTTAAGAATCGAAGAGCCTTTGACCATGATGTCATTCAAATCGAAAAGATGAAGAAAGAAATTACCATCTTATATGTTGACATGAATGGGCTGAAACATGTGAATGATACGCTGGGACATGCTTATGGAGATGCAGCTTTAAGGCTGATAGCAGAAATGCTGGCAAGTTTTCGGGACATGAATACGGAATGCTATCGTCTAGGCGGCGATGAGTTTTGTGTTTTGAGTCAGGAGCAGATGCCGGAGCAGATGGAACTTAAGTGTCAGGAGATTAATAAACAATTAGAAAAAAGTCAGGAACATTATAAATATCCAATAGGAATATCCTATGGAATCATTCGCTATCTGCCACAGGGCGAACTGACCTTCAAGCAGTGCATGATTGAGGCAGATGCAAGAATGTATCAGTTTAAGCAGGCACTTTATGCAAAGCTTGGAATTAAACGATAATTTTGTAGAAGATATGGATGAAAACTAATAAAAAATAAGAGCCTTGAAATCTGTTTTTGAGAAACGGATTTTAAGGCTCTTATTTTTTGGAAACTAGATTTGAAATATTTTAGAAAACGTTTAAGTTGTGAAAAAAAACGTAAAAAAACATACATTAGTACCATAGTACTTGTGGGAGTTGCATAAAATTGTTGAGTAAAATTTGAAATATTTCACGAAAATGTAAACGACATGATGACAAAGTAAAAATCCTGTGGTAATGTACAATAATGTAGGAGAAGTTATGATAGCTGCAGATTCACTTCAGAACGATGAAGGTAGAGGAACTGCAGGGATATCCGGCAGTGGGATTTATGCCGGATATCCGAAGGAAAAACTGGAGGATAACTGGATATGAAAAGAAAAATGAAAAAGCGCTTTTCTGCCTTAATGGCAGCGGCTCTTGCCGTAAGTACCTTTGTAGGCAGCAGCCCTCTTATGGTAATGGCTGATGAGACAGAAGGTGCAACGGGGATTGCAATGACTCAGGAAGAAGTTGATTTATTAACTGGTGAAGTAAGTCTTGAGAGAACCAGTGTGCATGACCCATCCGTAGTGATGGATGGAAATGGAGGTTATTACATTTTTGGTTCTCATATGGGAGTCTCTAAAACTTCGGATTTGGCAAACTGGACTTCAGTAACAAGTGAGTCAACAGACAGTACACTTTTTGGCAATGCCAATGGTGAGGTGATACCTTATACAGAAGCATTTCATGAGAATGCATACACTGGTACCGTAACAGTACTAGATGAAGCGGGAGAAAGTTATGAAATAGATTTTGGAAGTTATAATGCAGCAGAATGGATTTCTGATAATACGGTAGCAGGAAATATGTGGGCACCGGATATTATTTACAATCCAACCATGGGAAAATGGTGTTTATACATGAGTTTAAATGGAGCAAAATGGAATTCTTCCATCGTGCTTATGACAGCAGACTCCATTGACGGACCTTATGTATATGAAGGTCCGGTTATTTACACAGGATTTTCCACAACTGATTCCAGCAAGAATTTTAAAGATACTGATTTAGAGTTAGTAATTGGAGAGCAGGAGGAGCTTCCTGAAAAATATCAGAAGATAGCAGACGATTCCTGGGGTACCTACTGGCCACATGCAATTGACCCTTGCGTATTTTATGATGATGAGGGAAAACTCTGGATGGCATACGGTTCATGGTCCGGTGGTATCTATATGTTAGAACTGGATGAAAATAATGGTTTAAGAGATTATACCGTAAGCTATGAAAGTAATTTCGATGAGCTGGGTGCATCTGTAACCTCTGATGAATATTTTGGAACAAAGATTGCAGGTGGATATTATGTTTCTGGTGAAGGCTCCTACATTGAAAAAATCGGAAACTATTATTATCTGTTTATGTCCTATGGATTTTATTCACCGGAAGGTGGATATAATATGCGTGTATTCCGTTCTGAAACACCAGATGGCACTTATGTAGATGCCAACGGAAACAGCGCAATTTTTAACAAATATGTAATGAACTATAGTAATTCCAATGCAAATAATAATATTGGAATGAAGCTTATGGGTAACTATAAATGGGATACGATGGATGTGGCAGAAGTTGCACAGGGACATAACTCTGCGTTTGTAGATGCAGATGGAAAAGCTTATGTTGTGTACCACACCAAGTTTGCAGATGGAACTGCATCCCATGAAGTCCGCGTACATCAGCTTTTTGTAAACGAAGATGGCTGGCTTGTCGCAGCACCATATGAGTATTCAGGAGAAACAATTTCTGAAACAGGATATAGTGTGGAAGAAGTGGCAGGCAGCTATGGAATGATTACACATGAATTCCAGATTGAGTATGCGGACCTTGCTTACCAGACTGCAGAAGAAATTTCTTTAAATGCAGATGGAACAATTAGCGGTGCACATTCCGGTACATGGTCTATGACAGAGGGAACACCATATGTAGCCGTAGTAATTGATGATGAAACTTATAAAGGTGTATTTACAGAGCAGACAATTGATGGAAGTAACATTACAACCATGTGCTTTACTGTGGTAAGCCAGAACGGACTCAGCATCTGGGGTTCTGGAGAACCAACAGATGCTGCAGTTGTTGCACAGAATGCAGTAAACAGCAGCGTTGTTATTCCTGAAAATACATACACAGATTTAACCCTTCCTACCGAAGGCTTAAATGGAGCAGCTATTTCATGGAGCTCCGATAATACAGCAGTACTTTCTAACGATGGAAAAGTAACAATTCCAGCAGAAGACACAGTTGTTCATTGAAAAAATCGGAAACTATTATTATCTGTTTATGTCCTATGGATTTTATTCACCGGAAGGTGGATATAATATGCGTGTATTCCGTTCTGAAACACCAGATGGCACTTATGTAGATGCCAACGGAAACAGCGCAATTTTTAACAAATATGTAATGAACTATAGTAATTCCAATGCAAATAATAATATTGGAATGAAGCTTATGGGTAACTATAAATGGGATACGATGGATGTGGCAGAAGTTGCACAGGGACATAACTCTGCGTTTGTAGATGCAGATGGAAAAGCTTATGTTGTGTACCACACCAAGTTTGCAGATGGAACTGCATCCCATGAAGTCCGCGTACATCAGCTTTTTGTAAACGAAGATGGCTGGCTTGTCGCAGCACCATATGAGTATTCAGGAGAAACAATTTCTGAAACAGGATATAGTGTGGAAGAAGTGGCAGGCAGCTATGGAATGATTACACATGAATTCCAGATTGAGTATGCGGACCTTGCTTACCAGACTGCAGAAGAAATTTCTTTAAATGCAGATGGAACAATTAGCGGTGCACATTCCGGTACATGGTCTATGACAGAGGGAACACCATATGTAGCCGTAGTAATTGATGATGAAACTTATAAAGGTGTATTTACAGAGCAGACAATTGATGGAAGTAACATTACAACCATGTGCTTTACTGTGGTAAGCCAGAACGGACTCAGCATCTGGGGTTCTGGAGAACCAACAGATGCTGCAGTTGTTGCACAGAATGCAGTAAACAGCAGCGTTGTTATTCCTGAAAATACATACACAGATTTAACCCTTCCTACCGAAGGCTTAAATGGAGCAGCTATTTCATGGAGCTCCGATAATACAGCAGTACTTTCTAACGATGGAAAAGTAACAATTCCAGCAGAAGACACAGTTGTTCATTTAACAGAAACAATTTCCAAAGGCGATTACTATTTTGAAAAAGTATATCAGGTAACGGTAAAAGCACAGGCACAGAATAATACAGATTCGTTAGTAGTTGGCAGTTATTTTACGAATGAAGAAGTAGATTTATCACAGCATTTAAGTGGAAGTCTCTCTGTTTCAAACCCATTTTATTATGGAACAAATAACGGACTGGATTTATCCGGTGGTGTGACAATCGAATTTGATGCCAAAGCAACAGGAGATGTTCACGTACTTGGTACCATTTTCTCCTTCCTTGCAAATGGTGGAGCAAACGGAAGACTTTATTTCACACCGGGTTCTTACCTTGGTTACAATGCAGGTGGCAGCTATTTTGATGCAAATATGAATAATTACAGTCTTGTAACAGACTATATTGGTTCAGAGGCCCATGTAGCAGTGACTGTAACACAGAAGGGCTTTACTGTTTCTGTAAATGGAGAAACTGCATATACAGAAGAAATTTTAACAACAGATAATGGTTCTGGAACAGTAGCAGATTATGCAGAGGTATTAAACTGGTTATATGAATCAGCAGACAAGCTTTATTTTGGACATGGTTCCTGGTGGAATGCCGCAGGTTACGACGAAGCAAACGTAACTATCAGTAATGTGGTTTGTACCGTTGGACCAATTACTGAAAAAGAGGCAGAGGTAACAGATTCTGTTTCCTATACAAAGGATTCCGTTGTATTAGAGAGTAATACAGCGATTACAATTGAGGAAAACCCATTCTACGGAAAAAATATTGACAATTTTTACGCAGAATACACAATTAATATGACAGAAGGAACAGCCCAGAACGGCTGGGATGGAATTTTTAGCTTCTTTAACAGCAGTACTGGCGGCAGGGTATCCTTCCAGACAGCACCATATGTATGCTATAACGATGGAACTGGAAAATGGATGGATATCAATAATCCAAACGGAACAGGTGCCACCGATTTAGCACCTTCCATGACTCCGGGAACAGAGCATACAGTTACCATTTCTATTGATACAGAGGGCGTAGTATTTACGGTAGATGGTGAAGAAATTGCAATTTCTGTAGACAGTTCAGGAGCAAGCTATGAGAAATTAGTAGATTATATCACAAAATGTGACCAGTTAAGCTTTGGTGTGGGTGAAGCACAGACAGCCTACTGGAACACAGAAATGTGTACATTAACAAATATTACCTTCTCTTCTACAGGCGGAACGATATCCGGTGGAACCGGGGATGAGACACCAGATGATGTAGTAGTAGAAAATCCGGTGATTGAAGCAGAAAAGGTAGAACTTGCAACAAACGGAGATATTAATTATCAGGACAACCCTTTTGAAGGAGCAGATTTTGATGCGGTAGCAGTTTCTTACACAGTGAACTTTAGTGAAGAAGCTATCCGCACAGGCTGGGATGGTTTATTCAGCTTCTATAACAGTACAACTGGTGGTCGTGTATCTTTCCAAAGTGCACCATATATCTGCTACAATGATAACAATGGCAAATGGATTGATATCAATCAACCAAATGGAGAAGCAGGAACAAGTACGATTACAGAATATGGATTAGTTTCCGGTGTCGACTATGATTTTGACATTCTGATTACAAAAGATGCTGTTAAGATGTATTTAAACGGTGTAGAATTTGCAATTGCAGAAAATGGTTCCGGAGCTTCTTATGAAGACTTAATCGCATTTATCGGTGATTGTGATAAATTCAGCTTTGGTGTTGGACTTGCTGAAACAGCCTACTGGAATACAGAGCTTTGTACACTAAGCAATGTTGCCATTACATCCCATGTACCGGCAACAGAAACCTTTACAGCAGATGCATTTACAATTGAAACAGCTGCGGATTGTGAAATTGTAGACAATCCATATTATGAGAAAGAATTAGACAGACTTCACATAGAATATACAATTAACTGGAGTGAAACAGCTGCAAAGAACGGCTGGGATGGAATTTTCAGCTTCTATAACAGCACAACTGGCGGTCGTGTATCCTTCCAGAGTGCGCCATATATCTGCTATAACGATAATGCCGGCAGCTGGATTGATATCAACCAGCCGGGAGCAGGTGGAACAAATGCAGCAACAGACCTTGGTATTGCAGCAGGGGAAGATGTGGCAGTAACCATTGACATTTCTGAAACAGAAGTAGTTATGACAGTAAATGGAGAAACAATTCAGACAGCAGAAAACAGTTCAGGTGCAACTTATGCAGACTTACTGGCATTTATCTCAGAATGTGACCAGTTAAGCTTTGGTGTAGGTGAAGCAACAACTGCTTACTGGTGGAGTGAGCTTTGTACGATTTCCGGACTTACGATGTCCCCGGTAGGAATTACAGTAGAAACAGAAGCTGGTGGAAAAGTAGAAGGAAGCTGCAATGGCAGCAGTACAACTTTAACTGCTGTACCAGAAAAGAATTATGAATTTACAGGATGGTATGCAGGTACGGTATTGATTGGAACTGACGAGAAAATGGATATTAATGTTTGTAGAGATTCTGTAATTGAGGCTCAGTTTACAGAACTTCCAGCCAAGATTGAGACTAGTTACAGAACAGTTACTGCATGGGGAGACCATTTGATAGGTGAAGTAACAGTAACAAATATATCAGAAGAGACCTTAAAGAGCTGGACGATTCAGTACAACTATGCTGGAAAAGTAGTTACATTATGGGATGCTTCACTTCGCAGTCAGGTAGACGGTGTACTTGTAGTATCTGCACCAAAATGGAATAAGAATTTAAAACCAGGTGCATCTAAGAGCTTTAAGTTTATTGCTAAAGTTGATGCAGAAAATGAAGCACCGGTACCAGAAGATGTGGTATTACTTAGTGATGAAGTGACAGATGCAGAAGGTATTTGCTATGAAGTATCCTTATCCTGGGGTTCAGAGTGGCCAAAAGGTTACGTTGGTTCCATTATGGTGAAAAACACTGGAGATATTCTGATTGATGAGTGGACAATGGAATTTGATTATGAAGATGAAATTTCTTCTGTATGGGGCGGTAAAATTAAAAGCCACGAAGGAAATCATTATGTAATCACAAATGCAGGATATAATTCAGAAATTCCATCCGGATGCACTACAATGATTGGATTTATGGGAACACCGGCCAATGATGCGGAAACATCTGAGGCAGCTCTTGAAAATGTAACTATTACAAGTGTTGTAGCAAAGTAAATCGGAATAGTTTTAAGACAATTGTTTAAGAATTGAGTTTCGGAAAAACATTGATGTAAATATGGAAAGGAAATTACCATCTGGAGAAAACTCCGGGTGGTAATTTTTTACGTTATAAGAAATACTATTATTTTGCAATTTAGGATATTTATGAAATAAAGTGTTGGTTGCAGTTGAGTTTACAGATGTGATATAATCATACAAAGCATATTTTCTTTATACAGTTATCTGTATATCTATAAAACAGACTTCTGTTTCGATCAACATACATTTCCATGTGATTATATCATTGTAATCACAGTTATCAATTAGAAAATTCATGCTTTTATTTCAATATTAAAATGCAGGAGTTTTCGAATTGCTCCTGCAAAAACAGGAGGAACTGAATATGGAAAAGGATGTAAGCTGGAAAGAATTTTTTTCTAGCAATGAACGCTATGCAGATGCGATTAATGGATTTGGCTGCAATGGTGAACAGGTAGTTGCTGCAAGTGACCTTATGGAAATTGATACACAAACAGAGATTTCCATGGGAAATAGCTTATTAAGGAAGAATACTGCTAAAAACAGGCATTTGATACGTTCACGGGATATTGTGAGAAAAGTGGCATTTGGAACGAATTTTGCCATTATAGGAATTGAGAATCAGGAGGCAATTGATTACTCGCTGCCACTTCGAAATATGCTATATGATGCAGGGGCATATGAAAAACAGGCAGCAAAAATCCGTCGGTTAGTTCGGAAAAATACAGTAGGTCTAAAGGCAAGTGAATATTTGTATGGATTTAGGAAAACAGACAGATTGTTTCCAACAGTAACACTGATTTTATATGCAGGCTTAAAAGAGTGGGACGGACCAACATCATTGCATGAAATGTTAGAGAAGGAAGGTCTTCCGAAAAAGATTCAAAGCATGATACCGGACTATAAAATAAATTTGATAGAAATACGGAAAATAAGAGATACGAGTGCTTTTCATACAGATTTACGACAAGTACTTGATTTTATTCGCTATTCAGAGGACAAAAAAGCATTGGCACAGCTGGTAGAGCAGGATGAGTATTATCAGCATATGGAACAGGATGCTTTTCGTGTAGTAATTACATATGCAAATTTAAAGGAATCTGTAAAAGAAAAAATATATGAGGTTAAGGAGGGAAAAGTAAATATGTGTACAGCTATAAAAGAAATGATTGAAGATGGGCGAAAAGAGGGAATCGAGGAAGGTATAAAAGAAGGTATAAAAGAAGGTATAAAAGAAGGAGAGTCTTTATTCGCAGACCTTATGAGCAGGTTGTTTGCGGATAACAGAGTGGAAGATGCAAAAATGGCTGCAAATAGTGAGGAAGCTAGAAAACGTTTATATCAGGAATATGGAATGATTAATTAAAATAAAAAAAAGAAACTGAAACAGGAGCACGTAAAGAATGACACTTCAACAGTTACGATATGCCATAACAATTGCAGATTGCGGTTCAATGAATGAGGCGGCAAAACAGCTGTTTATCTCCCAGCCAAGCCTTTCAGAGACGATTAGAGAGTTAGAGACAGAAATTGGTATTGATATATTTTTACGCTCTAATCGTGGGATTAGGATAACACCGGAAGGAGAGGAATTTTTAGGCTATGCCAGACAGGTGACGGAGCAGTTTGGTTTGCTCAAGGCAAAATATATTGAGAAAAAAACGAAGGAAAAGTTTAGTGTGTCTGCACAACACTATACCTTTGCTGTAAATGCATTTGTCGAAACAGTGAAAAAAGCCGGAATGGAGCAGTATGAGTTTGCAATGCATGAAACAATGACGGCGGATGTTATTGAAAATGTGAAAAATTTTAAGAGTGAGATAGGAATCCTTTATCAGAATGATTTTAATGAGAAAGTGCTGACAAAGATGATACAGGAAAACAGTCTGGAATTTATTGAACTTTTTCAGTGCGATACTTATGTGTATCTTTGGGCAGGTCATCCGTTGGCGAAACAGAAAGAAATATCTATGAGGGAACTGGATGAGTATCCATGTATTTCATTTGACCAGGGAAAGAACAACTCTTTTTACCTTGCGGAGGAAATGAAAAGTACTTATGAATATAAGCGATTGATAAAAGTAAATGACCGGGCTACCGTTTTAAATATGATGGTGGGACTGAAGGGATATACACTTTGCTCTGGAATCATTTGTGAGGAGTTGAATGGCAGTGACTATGTTGCGGTACCATTAAAGGAAACAGAAAAAATGCGTATTGGATATATCAAGCGCAAAGGCGCTAAAATCAGTCATATTGGAGAATTGTATATAAAAGAATTAAAAGCCTTCGAAAAGAATGTAATGTAAAAGCCTTTTTGGAGGCTTTTCTATTAGAATTAGATATAGGTTTTACCTATAACAGATTCTAGGTTTCATGTATTAACACATTTGGAGCAGGTTGGGTATAATAACTTTTGTAAGGAAGATACGAATAAATTTTGGAAAGGAGAGCAGGATATGAGAATCGGAAATACGATATGGAATGCAAAGGAAGCAAAACAGAATATGTCTATGATGTTCATGTGCAGCACAATGATGTGTGGTGCGTTTATTTGTGATGCAGCAATGTGGGATATGATGTGCAGACAGAAGATGTGTTGTCCGGTGAATTCTGATATCTGAAGCTTTTGGAAGAATAGAAAGAAAGTTTTGAAGGCAGGTATCCATCGGGTGCCTGTTTTTTTTATAGAAAAAGGAGCAATTATGAGTGAAATTGAAGTAAAACATTTATATAAAACCTTTGAACAAAAAGGACTGAAGGTAGAGGCATTAAAAGATATTAATCTGGTAATTGAAGCAGGAGATATTTACGGAATTATAGGAATGTCCGGTGCAGGAAAAAGCACATTGGTGCGATGTTTAAACTATTTAGAAAAGCCGACAGATGGTCAGGTGCTGATTGAAGGTCGTGACTTAGGAAGCTTAAAGGAAAAAGAATTAAGAAAACAGCGCAGCGACATCGCAATGATTTTTCAACATTTCAATTTATTGATGCAAAAGAGTGTGATTGATAATATCTGTTTTCCCTTGCAGCTTTCCGGTGTGAAAAAAGCAGATGCCAGGAAAAGAGCCAGAGAATTGTTAAAAACAGTAGGTTTAGAGGAAAAAGAAAAAGCATATCCGGCACAGCTTTCCGGTGGTCAGAAACAGCGGGTGGCAATTGCAAGGGCACTTGCATCTAATCCGAAAATTTTGCTTTGTGATGAAGCCACCAGTGCATTAGACCCTCAGACGACGGCATCCATTCTGGCATTACTAAAAGAAATCAATGAGCAGTTTGGAATTACC
The DNA here is from genome assembly GCA_964390485.1 of uncultured Roseburia sp. GTDB lineage: Bacteria > Bacillota > Clostridia > Lachnospirales > Lachnospiraceae > Roseburia. The sequence continues at coordinate 19,868 of CAYMIS010000005.1, forward strand.
ATTGTTATCATTACCCATCAGATGTCCGTAATTCGGGAAATCTGCAACAGAGTTGCAATTATGGAGCATGGAGAACTGGTGGAAGAAGGAGAAGTTTCGGATATTTTTTCACATCCAAAATCAAGAGCTGCCAGAGAACTTATTTTACGGGATAAGCCAGAGGGAGAAGCAGCAGGAAAAAGTCCGGTGTTACCGGAAAGAATGCAGGGAAGCCGAAAACTTCGTATTGTATTTTCAGAGAGTTCAGCCTTTGAACCGGTGATTGCTAATATGATTTTAAAATTTGGAACACCGGTAAATATTTTAAGAGCAGATACCAAAAATGTCGGAGGGTTTGCAAAGGGAGAAATGATTTTGGGCTTGCCGGAAGATAGGCACTTGCAGATTGACATAGAACAATATCTGATGGAAAAAGGATTGGAAATTGAGGAGGTAACAGGTGATGTGGAGTCATGAGATAGTACAGATGCTTTTAGAGGGAATACAGGATACGCTTTTTATGACAATAGTATCCGCATTTTTCGGATATGTCTTGGGACTTCCGATGGGAATTTTGTTGACCGTAACAGATAAAGATGGAATACGGCCAAATGCATTTATTTATAAAATATTAGATGCAATTTCTAATATTGTACGAAGTATTCCGTTTTTGATTTTATTAATTCTTTTAATACCATTTACACGTTTTGTGGTTGGACAAAGCTATGGTTCCGCAGCAACAATTGTACCGTTGGTTGTGGCAGCTGCACCTTATATTGCACGAATGGTTGAGTCATCACTAAAAGAAGTGGATGCAGGAGTAATTGAAGCAGCTCGCTCGATGGGAGCAACGGATTGGGATATTGTATTTAAAGTAATGCTGGTAGAAGCAAGAACTTCCTTAATTACAGGAGCAACAATTGCGACAGGAACAATTCTTGGATATTCCGCAATGGCAGGAACCGTAGGCGGTGGAGGTCTTGGAGATATTGCAGTCCGTTATGGATATTACCGCTGGCAGACGGATATTATGCTTGTAACAGTTGTGTTGTTAATTATATTATTCCAGATTTTCCAGACCGTAGGAATGAAGCTGGCAGGAAAACTGGACAGAAGAAAATAAAGAAGGAAATGCCAAGAGCGACAGAAAGAGAGGAAAATTTATGAAAAAGAGAGTATTCACAGGGATTTTAGCAGGAGTATTAGTGATTGGAGCATTGACAGGCTGCGGAAACAGTAGTGATGGAACAAAAAACACAGAGCAAAGCGGGAATGCACAGCAGAGTGAAGATGGTGCAGAAAATGTCATCAAAGTAGCAGCATCTGCTACGCCACATGCAGAAATTTTAGAGGAAGCAGCAGGCATTTTGGCAGAGCAGGAGAAATGATTTTGGGCTTGCCGGAAGATAGGCACTTGCAGATTGACATAGAACAATATCTGATGGAAAAAGGATTGGAAATTGAGGAGGTAACAGGTGATGTGGAGTCATGAGATAGTACAGATGCTTTTAGAGGGAATACAGGATACGCTTTTTATGACAATAGTATCCGCATTTTTCGGATATGTCTTGGGACTTCCGATGGGAATTTTGTTGACCGTAACAGATAAAGATGGAATACGGCCAAATGCATTTATTTATAAAATATTAGATGCAATTTCTAATATTGTACGAAGTATTCCGTTTTTGATTTTATTAATTCTTTTAATACCATTTACACGTTTTGTGGTTGGACAAAGCTATGGTTCCGCAGCAACAATTGTACCGTTGGTTGTGGCAGCTGCACCTTATATTGCACGAATGGTTGAGTCATCACTAAAAGAAGTGGATGCAGGAGTAATTGAAGCAGCTCGCTCGATGGGAGCAACGGATTGGGATATTGTATTTAAAGTAATGCTGGTAGAAGCAAGAACTTCCTTAATTACAGGAGCAACAATTGCGACAGGAACAATTCTTGGATATTCCGCAATGGCAGGAACCGTAGGCGGTGGAGGTCTTGGAGATATTGCAGTCCGTTATGGATATTACCGCTGGCAGACGGATATTATGCTTGTAACAGTTGTGTTGTTAATTATATTATTCCAGATTTTCCAGACCGTAGGAATGAAGCTGGCAGGAAAACTGGACAGAAGAAAATAAAGAAGGAAATGCCAAGAGCGACAGAAAGAGAGGAAAATTTATGAAAAAGAGAGTATTCACAGGGATTTTAGCAGGAGTATTAGTGATTGGAGCATTGACAGGCTGCGGAAACAGTAGTGATGGAACAAAAAACACAGAGCAAAGCGGGAATGCACAGCAGAGTGAAGATGGTGCAGAAAATGTCATCAAAGTAGCAGCATCTGCTACGCCACATGCAGAAATTTTAGAGGAAGCAGCAGGCATTTTGGCAGAGCAGGGATATGATTTACAGGTAACGGTATTTGATGATTATGTACAGCCGAATCTTGTGGTAGAAAGTGAAGAATTTGATGCAAACTATTTTCAGCACATTCCATATTTAGAGAGCTTTAATTCCGAACAGGGAACACATCTGGTAAATGCCGGTGGAATTCATTACGAACCATTCGGAATTTATCCGGGAACAAAAGGAAGTCTTGCGGAAGTTGCAGAAGGGGATGTAATTGCAATTCCAAATGATACAACAAATGAAGCCAGAGCACTTCTTTTATTGCAGGATAATGGTCTTCTTACATTAAAAGAGGGAGCAGGTCTGACAGCGACAGTAAATGATATTGAAGAAAATCCATACAATATCAAATTTCAGGAGCTAGAGGCAGCACAGATTGCACGCATTAAGAACGAGGTTGCTTATGTGGTGTTAAATGGAAACTATGCCCTGCAGGCAGGCTTTTCTGCAGCTAAGGATGCCATTGCTTATGAGAAAGAGGATTCCGAAGCAGCAAAAACATATGTAAACTTAATTGTAGTGAAAGAAGGGAATGAGACGGATGCAGGAATTATTGCGTTAGTGGAGGTTTTAAAGTCTGATGAAATCAAGCAGTTTATTAGTGACACCTATGATGGGGCAGTAGTTTCTGCTGAGTAAGGAAAATAATAAAAACATATGAGATAAAAGAGAAGAAATTGTTGAAAATACAGTTTCTTCTTTTTTTGAAAAAACAATAAGAATATGCTATGATGACTATGCTGCGTATAATTAGAAAATGTACAATTATACATAAAAATCAGTATGAGAAAGGGTTTGAAAATGAACAGAAATCTGGAAGAAATTTCTGATGGAAAAATATATGGATTAAATGATATGGTCCGGGCTGCCTGTAATGATTGCGCCGGGTGTCATTCCTGCTGTGAGGATATGGGGGAGTCAATTCTTTTAGACCCATTGGACATATACCAGCTGGAACGAGGGCTGGGGGTATCTTTCGAACAGCTTTTAAAGGATAAAATAGAACTTCGTATTGTAGATGGAATGATAATTCCTAATTTAAAAATGAGTGATGTTACGAATTGCTGCGTTTTTTTGAACGGGGAAGGACGATGCAGCATTCATTCTTTTCGACCGGGAATCTGTAAGCTGTTTCCATTGGGAAGAGTTTATGAGGATAATAAGTTGATGTATTTCCTACAGCTGGATGGCTGCAAAAAGGAGAATCGCAGCAAGATAAAAGTGAGTAAATGGCTGGATACTGCGGAATTAAAAAAGAATCAGCAGTATCTGATTGACTGGCATGGTTTTCGGAAGCAGATGGAAGAAATTATTGCAGATACACCGGATGAGAATACTGTTAAGACAATTACCATGTTTTTGCTGAATACCTTTTATGGGAATCCATATAATTTGGAAACAGATTTTTATCAGCAGTTTTACGAACGAATGAATAAAATTAAAAGTGCATTAAATTTATAAGAGGGATTTACATAATGAAAAAATTAACATATAAGCATACGATATATGCCTGCTTTATCGGTTATATTGTGCAGGCAATTGTAAATAATTTTGTTCCATTGTTATTTTTAACATTTCATGAAACCTATGGAATACCCTTTTCAAAGATTACATTTCTTGTAACCTTTAATTTTGCTCTGCAAATGTTAGTGGATGCTGTGTCAGCAGGTTTTATTGATAAGATAGGATATCGTGCAGCAGCAGTATTAGCACATATTTTTGCAGTGGCAGGCTTTATACTGCTTACGATTCTTCCGAGTGATGTTACGAATTGCTGCGTTTTTTTGAACGGGGAAGGACGATGCAGCATTCATTCTTTTCGACCGGGAATCTGTAAGCTGTTTCCATTGGGAAGAGTTTATGAGGATAATAAGTTGATGTATTTCCTACAGCTGGATGGCTGCAAAAAGGAGAATCGCAGCAAGATAAAAGTGAGTAAATGGCTGGATACTGCGGAATTAAAAAAGAATCAGCAGTATCTGATTGACTGGCATGGTTTTCGGAAGCAGATGGAAGAAATTATTGCAGATACACCGGATGAGAATACTGTTAAGACAATTACCATGTTTTTGCTGAATACCTTTTATGGGAATCCATATAATTTGGAAACAGATTTTTATCAGCAGTTTTACGAACGAATGAATAAAATTAAAAGTGCATTAAATTTATAAGAGGGATTTACATAATGAAAAAATTAACATATAAGCATACGATATATGCCTGCTTTATCGGTTATATTGTGCAGGCAATTGTAAATAATTTTGTTCCATTGTTATTTTTAACATTTCATGAAACCTATGGAATACCCTTTTCAAAGATTACATTTCTTGTAACCTTTAATTTTGCTCTGCAAATGTTAGTGGATGCTGTGTCAGCAGGTTTTATTGATAAGATAGGATATCGTGCAGCAGCAGTATTAGCACATATTTTTGCAGTGGCAGGCTTTATACTGCTTACGATTCTTCCGAGTGTAATGGCAGACCCATTTATGGGAATTATGATAGCGGTTTTAGTTTATGCAGTTGGTGGAGGCTTATTGGAAGTATTAATTAGTCCAATTGTAGAAGCCTGTCCAACGGATAACAAAGAAATGGCAATGAGTATGCTCCATTCTTTCTATTGCTGGGGTCATGTAGGAGTTGTGCTGTTATCAACAGTGTTTTTTGCCGCTGCAGGGATAGAGAATTGGAAGGTTATGGCGTTATTATGGGCAATTGTGCCGCTTTGCAACATCTTCTTATTTGCAAAAGTACCAGTAAATCATCTGATTGCTGAGGATGAGCAGGGGCTTGGAATGATGGATTTGCTGAAAATGAAAACCTTCTGGATTATGATGCTTCTGATGGTTTGCGCCGGGGCGAGCGAGCAGGCGGTCAGCCAGTGGGCGTCTACTTTTGCAGAATTAGGCCTTGGTGTTTCCAAAACAGTAGGAGACTTGACAGGACCAATGCTTTTTGCAATTTTAATGGGAACTTCCCGGGCAATTTATGGTAAATTCGGAGACCGAATCAAGCTGGAACATTTTATGGTGTATAGCGGGCTGCTTTGTGTAGGAAGTTATCTCTTGATTTCATTTTCGCCATCTCCAGTTTTAGGACTGATTGGCTGTGGTATTTGTGGTTTGTCGGTGGGAATTATGTGGCCGGGAACCTTTTCTATGGCAGCAGCAAGAATTAGAAATGGTGGAACTTTGATGTTTGCACTTTTTGCATTAGCAGGAGACGTGGGATGCTCTGGTGGTCCAACGGTTGTTGGTATGGTTTCATCGGCATTTGGAGATAATTTGAAGAAAGGAATTCTGGCTGGAATTATTTTTCCAATCCTTCTTTTGACAGGAATCTTTTTGAATCATATAGAAAAAAAGAAAACAAAATCGGTATAAAACAAAAATAGGAGCGTCCGCATTTCTTTGCGTCCGCTCCATTTTTGTTTATCGAATAAGGAAATATATGAAAAATGTAAATTGCTACGAAAGATAGTATATCCACTGGGAAGTAGTAAAACAAGATGGAAATAATTTACATTTTTACAAAAGGGTGTTAAAATTTTTGTAGAAGTTACAAAAAGTGGGACTAAAGTAATGGAAGGAGCGTAAATGATTCAGATTCAGGAGCTGATACAATTAACATTGTTTGATGATTTTGTTTTAGTGGCAGGAAAGACAGGACTTAAACGGGAAATGGAAAGTATTGTCATTTTGGAATATGAAAGCTTTCGTAATACCTATGAGGATTTTGATGAGAAGGATTTTGTGCTGACCTCTTTGTTCTTTGCAAAAGATGACCCTGCTCTGATAGAAGATGCATTGCTTAATCTGATGCGAAGAGAAGTGGCTGGAATAGCGATAAAAACCGTATTTTACAGAGAACTTCCGGAGGTTGTGCTAAAGGCAGCAGAGCAGAGGGGGATACCAATATTTTTATTCCAGAATGCTTATATGGAAGATTTGATAATCAGTGCAAATGAGTTATTGAAATCAAAGCTGCAATATCTGGTTTTAGAAGAAAAGGTGAAAAGCCTGTTAGAACGTCGTCCAGTGCAGAGGGAAAATGAAGCCGCTGCATACGAGATTAATCCTTTTTTGGGGAAGAAGCTGTCTGCTGCTTACATACGCCCAAAGGGAAGCAGAGAAGGGCAGACAATGGCAATGAACTTTAATCGTCTGGCTTATAAGCGTTTTCAGACAAGGGGAGTGCAGGATTATGCATATGTGAAATATAGAGATGGTCTGTTTCTCATTTTTACTATGGAACCGGAAGAAGCGAATGAAAAAAAGCGTTTAGAGGAAATTCTCCGGCGTATTGAGTTAAAGCCGGAACAATATAATATTGGCCTTTCCAGTGAGCGGAAAGGCAAGGAAGAACTTTATCTTATATTAGAGCAGGCACTGTTTGCGAATCGTGTCAGCCAGTTGACCAAGAGAACTCTGGTAAGTTATGCTCAGATGGGAAGCTTTCAATTTATTGTGCCCTTATTAAGTCAGCAGGTCTGGCAGGGAGAGTATCAGAGAAAAATGGAATTACTGGAGAAATATGACAGAGAGCATACTTCTGATTTATTACAGACTCTGGAGTGTTATGTGGAATGTAACGGAGAAATCAGTAAAACAGCAGAGGCACTCTTCCAGCATCCGAATACGATACGCTATCGGTTGAAAAAAGCCGGAAGTCTGATAGAATGTGAAGAGAGAGATTTTTATATTTATGTCACAATGATGATTCGTTTGTATCAATTAAAAAATTATACCAGGATTTAATAAAATACATTCTGAGGATATAGAAAAGATACGTTACTATTATATAGAAATAGAAAATTATCAGGTAAATGCGAGGCGATAAAATAGGAACAGGAAAATATCTACGGGGGATAAGATATGAATTATAATAGAATTTTACAATTTAAGGGAACCTGGAGAAATTATCAGGCAAGAGTACTAGAGAATGCGGAAAAATATATGGCGGATGGAAGAGTACATGTTGTAGCGGCACCGGGTTCTGGAAAAACAACATTAGGAATTGAATTAATTAAAAGAATGAGTGAACCGGCATTAGTGCTTGCACCATCTATTACGATTCGCGAGCAGTGGGTGGCAAGAATTGCAGATGCTTTTTTATGTGAAGGTGTGAAGCCGGAGGATTATTTGTCACAGAATCTTCGTGAACCTAGGGCAATCACAGTTGCAACTTATCAGGCATTACATAGCGCAATGAGCAAATATACAGGAACATTGGATGAGACAGAGAAACAGGAAGATGTGGATTTTTCTGATTTTGATTTAATTTCCATGATAAAGGACAACTGCATTGGAGTGTTATGTCTGGATGAGTGTCATCATCTGCGCAGTGAATGGTGGAAAGCTTTAGAGGAACTGCGGACAAAATGCAATAATTTAAAGGTGATTGCATTAACTGCAACTCCGCCTTATGATTCTACACCGGCAATGTGGAGCCGTTATATGAGTATGTGTGGAGAAATAGATGAGGAAATTACAATACCGGAGCTTGTAAAGGAAGGCAGTCTGTGTCCACATCAGGATTTTGTATATTTTAATTATCCAACAGAGGATGAGTTAGCAGAGGTAAAGAAATTTGAGCAGCGGGGACAGGAGATGCTGGCATGGCTGATGCAGGATAATGAATTTTGCAAAGCAATGCAAAGTCATCAATGCTTAAATGGCACGGTAAATGCGGATAAGCTTTTAGACCAGCCATCCTACTTTGCCTCTATCTTAATCTATTTAAAGGAAAAAGGAATCTCATATCCAACCCATTTAAAACGCTTGCTGGGAGCAAAACAGCTGCCAAAGATGGATGCGGGATGGATGGAAAAGCTGTTGCAGGGATTTTTGTATGATGACGCTGAAAGCTATGCCATTGGAAAGGAATATCAGGAGAAACTGGCAGATAAGCTGAAAGCATCCGGCTTAATTGAAAAGAAAAAGGTTTCCTTTACTGCAAACGAGGGAATTGAAAAGTTAATTACAAATTCAAAGGGAAAAGCCAATAGTATCAAAGAAATTGTATTCCATGAATATCAGGCAACCGGTGAGGGACTTCGTCTGCTGGTGCTGACAGACTATATTCGTAAAGAATATGAAAAGGCACTAGGAAACCCGGAAAGCGATATAAATTCGTTAGGGGTTCTTCCTTTTTTTGAGATGCTACGCAGAGAGGCGGAGCAGAGGTTTGAAAACCCTGGAGTGCAAAACAGCAATAGTGGAAATATCACAGGAGAACAAGCCCTCAGTACTGGAAAATTGCTAGTTGAAGCAGCAAAAAAACTGCGAATTGGTGTACTTTGCGGAACGATTGTTATTATACCGGCGGAAGCTAAGGAGGCATTAGAAAAAGAAGTAGAAGGTATTGGCAAAATTACTTTTTCTTCCATCGGTTCCCTGTCGGAAAATGATTATGTAAAAGTAAATGCAGTAGGGGATGCACATTTTCTCACCAGTGCCGTAACAAATATTTTTACAAAGGGCTATATGCAGGTACTGGTTGGAACAAAATCACTGCTGGGAGAAGGCTGGGATTCTCCATGCATTAATTCCCTGATTTTAGCAAGCTTTGTGGGTTCTTTTATGCTGAGTAACCAGATGCGGGGCAGAGCAATTCGTGTATTTAAAGACCAGCCGGAGAAAACCAGTAACATCTGGCATCTGGTATGCTTAAAGCCTTGGGATGAGGTGAAGAGTAATTCTGAGGAAGAAATAAGTGAGGATTACAGCCTGCTTTCCAGACGAATGGAGCATTTCTTAGGGTTACATTACACAGAGAATTTCATTGAAAGTGGGATGGATAGATTGTCTATTATTAAATCACCATTTAATAATGAAAATGTCAACACCATGAATCAGCAGATGCTGGAACTATCCGGTCAGCGTGACCAGTTAAAGAGTCGTTGGCAGAATGCTCTTTCCCTTTACAAAAAGATGGATATTGTAGAAGAAACAGAAGTGGAAGAGAAAGCGGTGTCGGCTACTGTTTTCAAGGATACACTTTCAAAGATGATTTTGATTGGAATTGTAACGGCAATTCTTGTAATTTCTTTCATAGGCGCCAAGATAAGTGGAAAAGGAATCAGTATGATATTAGGAATACTTGCAGCAGCAGGCGTACTGGTACTAATATCCAAGTTTCCAAAGCTGTCAATGCTTGCAACCCCGATGAAGCGGCTGAAAGCCTTTGGTATGGGAATCCGTAAAGCACTATTGCAGCAGAATTTACTGGAGACAGATACTTCAAGGGTTATGGTTGAAACAAAAAAAGCAGCCACTTCTTCTATTTATCTTGCTGGTGGAAGCAGCAGAGATAAGGAGCTGTTTACAAAATGTGTGAAAGAATTTTTTGCAGTAATTGATAACCAGCGTTATATCCTCGTAAAAGCAAAAAAGCATCAGGGCTTAGATGGCTTCTATTGCGTGCCGGAATGTTTTGCAAAAAGAAAGGAGGATGCAGAAAAATTTGCATCCTGTTTAAAGCCATACATTGGAGAATATGAGCTGGTATACACCCGCAGTGAAAAAGGTCGGGAATTGCTTTTAGAAGGAAGAGTCCGGGCTATGGCAAACCGGAATGAACGATGTCTTTCTCACAAAAAAGTAAAAGGAGCTTTAGAATAAACTTTTGTAACATCATTTTTATTTATGGAAGAAGGAAACGCAGATGCCACCGGGACCGGCATGGGTTCCGATGGTGCTGCCTACCGTACTGATAGGGAGTTCATCTACCATTCCTTCCCAAAGAATGGCGCTGTCTTTTACATATTTATCCAGCATGGAGGTATCAAGTCCGGTGTAGCCGAGACAGTAAGGCAGAGAAAAATCAATGCCGCCATTTTTAGTAACCTCCTGTATCAGCATATTATTACCGTTTTTAGAACCTCTTGCTTTTCCAAGAATGGTAACTTCACCATCCACAATGGCAATAACAGGTTTTAAGGAGAGCAGGTTTCCTGCAAAAGCAGCAGTGGAAGAGATACGTCCACCCCGCTTTAAATATTCTAAAGTGTCAATTAAGGCGATAACGCAGATATCTTTTTTCTTTTTTTCCAGTTCTGTAACAATTTCAGAAACAGAGCGTCCCTCATCCCGCAGACGACAGGCAAGCATAACAAGATTCTGTTCTCCGAGACAGACATTTTCACTGTCAACAATTGTTACACAATCCTCATAGCCCTCTAAGGCGATGTTAGCACTCTGATAAGAGCCGGAGAGTTTGCTGGATAAAGTAATAACAATGGCAGAATCCCCCTTCTTTTTTACGTCTTCATAAATAGTCTCATATTCATGTGGAGGAATCTGGCTGGTGGAAGGCATGCAGTCGCTTTCAATCAGCTTCTCATAAAATTCACGATGGGTTAAAGTAATGCCATCGAGATATTCGGTATCGCCAAAGATTGTTTTCAGAGGCAGAAAATCTAAACCTAATGCATCAGCTTTTTCTTTTGTTAAATCACATGCAGAATCTACAATAATTCGAATACTCATAATAATCTCCTTGTTAAAATAAAATTGTGTCTATTTATAAATGTATTACCCTCAAAACTAGTAAATTGTTAAAATGTCAGAATGCTAAAAATAAATACTTTGACTATCAAACTATTTGGAATATACTATAGAAATGAATCTCTGTCAAGATATTTTGATAGTCAAAGTATTTGTATAAATCACTGTTCCTTTGTCCATATTAGCTGATAGAGAGAAATCTGTGGAATTTATGGTAGAAACATAATTATTGGTAATATATGGAGAGGAAGAGACAGCGTGAAAGAAGATACAGGAAAAATAACAGATTCATTATGGACAGAAAATGTTGAAATGCCGGAGTTTCCAACCCTGAAAAAGGATATCCGGACCAATGTCCTTATTATTGGCGGAGGATTGGCGGGAGTAATGTGTGCCTACTATTTAGAGCGGGCGGGAGTGGATTATTGTCTGCTTGAGGCCAATAAAATCTGTCATGGAATCACAGCAAAAACAACGGCAAAGATAACTGTTTTGCAGGGGCTCATCTATGAAAAAGTATTAGGCCGCCTTGGGCAGGAAAAAGCTGCACTTTTTCTGAAGGCAAATGAACAGGCACTTCGTAATTATAAATATCTCGGAAAAATGATTCCCTGCGATTTCAAAGAACAGGATGCTTACCTTTATGCAAGAAAAGAGCGTAGAAAGCTAGAGAGTGAAGCCCAGGCATTAGCCAGCCTTGGAGCAAAGGTTGATATTGTTGAAAAGACAAATCTGCCCTTTCCGGTTGCAGGTGCAATCTGCTGTCAGAAGCAGGCTCAGATACATCCATTAAAATTTGCGGCCGGGATAGCAAAAAACTTAAAAATTTATGAGCATTCCAAGGTACGGGAAATGACAGAGTATTTTGCACTGACGGATAAAGGTTCTGTAACAGCGGAAAAGATAATTATTGCCACCCATTTTCCTTTTATCAATACAAGAGGAAGCTATTATATGAAAATGTACCAGCAGCGTTCCCATGTAATTGCGGTGGAACATGGACCGGATTTAAAGGGAATGTATCTGGCGGTGGAAAAAGACGGGTTTTCCTTCCGTAACTATGAAAATTATCTTTTAATAGGAGAAAGAGGAAAAAGAACCGGAAAGAAAAATGAATACTGGGAACCCCTCCGGGCGCTAAAAGATGAATATTTTCCTGCTGCTATAGAAAGATTTGCATGGGCGAATCAGGACTGTATGACCTTAGACGGTATGCCATATATTGGTCATTATTCGAAGAATACCCCGGACCTTTTTGTGGCAACAGGATTTCATAAATGGGGACTGACGGGAGCGATGCTTTCCGCTATGGTTTTGTCCGAATTAGTGCAGGGAAAAGATAGTCCTTATGCACAAATATTTTCACCCTCCAGAAATATGCGAAAACCACAGCTTCTTATTAATTTAGGAGAAGCGGCAAAGGGAATTTGTGCTCCACGAAGAAAACACCGCTGCTCCCATATGGGCTGCACCTTAAAATGGAATGCAAAGGAACAGGCCTGGGAATGTCCCTGTCATGGTTCCAGATTTGATATGAAAGGGGAATGTCTGGAGAATCCTGCGGCTCATGGACTAAAAACAAAACATTAAGTCAAAGACTTGAGAGGCATAAAATAACGTGGTATCATACCAAATGCAAAAATCTAATGGAAAGAAGGGTATGGATAAACCTATGAAATATATAAAACAGTTTTTTATCATTATATTGATTTCCTTTTTGGGAGAACTCTTAAAATATCTGATACCATTATCGATTCCGGCAAGTATTTATGGAATGATACTATTATTTTTAGCTTTAGAATTTAAAATTCTTAAGGTCTCCGATGTAAAGGAGACCAGCAGCTTTTTAATAGAAATCATGCCAATTATGTTTGTACCGGCAGGGGTAGGGCTCTTAGAATCCTGGGATGCATTAGCACCAATCTGGATACAGGTGGTAATTATTACGATTGTCTCCACCATAATCGTAATGGCGGTATCAGGAATCGTAACCCAGTGGATGCTGGGAAGAGAGAAAGGAAAATAGAAATGAAAGAGTTTATTACAGAATCTGTATTTTTTGGAGTGACAATTACATTGTTTGCTTATGAGTTTGGTTTGTGGGTAAAAAAGAAAACAAAGCTTGCTGTTTGTAATCCACTGTTAATTGCAATAATTGCAATTATTTTGTTTTTATTAGTATTTCGTATAGATTATACAGTATACAATGTAGGTGCAAAATATATCAGTTATCTTTTAACACCTGCAACGGTATGCCTTGCAGTGCCCCTTTACGAACAGTTTGAACTATTAAAAAAGAACTGGAAAGCAGTACTGGCAGGAATTATTTCAGGAGTCATAACCAGTGTAAGCTCTATTCTTGTACTGGCTATATTATTTGGATTAAATCATGAGCAGTATGTGACACTTCTTCCAAAATCCATTACAACAGCAATTGGGATGGGAGTATCTGAGGAATTAGGCGGTTTTGTGACAATTACAGTGGCAGTGATTGTGGTAACCGGAGTTTTTGGCTATATTACGGCAGATATCATTTTAAAATTATTTCATATTAGTGAGCCGATTGCCAAAGGCGTGGCAATTGGTTCCGCAGCCCATGCGGCTGGTACTGCAAGAGCAATGGAGTTAGGTGCAATTGAAGGAGCCATGAGCAGCCTTTCGATTGCGGTGTCCGGGCTTTTAACAGTTGCAGCAGCAATGTTATACGCAAACTTTTTATAATTTGGAATTACTGCTTCATTATTACCATAAATTTATATACCCATAAATCTAAATTATGAGTGGTTTACATAATCTGCTCAAAAGGTGAAAAAAAGCTGTAAAACCCTAATTTTTCGCAAAAAATGATTTGACGTAAAAATCATTTATGATAATATATATATCGTTAGCCGCGGTTTTCAGATGACGGCGTGAGAGGTAATCGGAGGAGTAAGAAAAATGATTAAAGTTGTTAAATTTGGTGGAAGCTCCCTTGCAAGTGCAGAACAGTTTGCAAAGGTTGGCAAAATCATCACTGCAGACAAAGAAAGAAAATATGTTGTACCAAGTGCACCGGGAAAGAGAAATGCTAAGGACACTAAGGTTACAGACATGTTATATGCATGTTACGACATGGCTGAAAAAGAAGAAGATTTCCGTGTTCAGTTAATGAAGATAAAAGAGCGTTATGACTCCATTATCAATGGTCTGAATCTGAAATTATCTTTAGAAGACGAATTCCATAAAATTTCTGAGGATTTCAAAAATAAAGCAGGCGTAGATTATGCAGCATCCCGTGGTGAATACTTAAATGGTATCATTATGGCAAATTATTTAGGTTATGAGTTTGTCGATGCAGCAGAAGTAATCTTCTTTGATGAAGCGGGTAACTTTGATGCTGAGAAAACAAATAAAATATTAAAGGAACGTTTAGACAAAACAGAATGTGCAGTTATTCCAGGATTCTATGGTGCCTATGAAGATGGAAGAGTAAAAACCTTCTCCAGAGGCGGTTCTGATATTACAGGTTCTATTGTAGCAAGAGCCGTACATGCAACCTGTTATGAAAACTGGACAGACGTTTCCGGATTTTTAATTGCTGACCCAAGAATTATCAAAAATCCACAGCCAATTAAGACAATTACATACCGTGAGCTTCGCGAGCTTTCCTATATGGGTGCCAGCGTTCTTCATGAAGATGCAGTATTCCCGGTTCGTAAAGCAGGTATTCCAATCAACATCCGTAACACAAATGCACCGGAGGATGAAGGTACATGGATTGTAGAAAGTACCTGTCATCAGTCAAAATATACAATTACCGGTATCGCTGGTAAAAAAGGTTTCGTGTCTGTAAATATTGATAAAGATATGATGAACTCTGAGGTTGGTTTTGGCAGAAAAGTATTATCTGCATTTGAAGAAAACGGAATCTCTTTTGAGCATATACCATCTGGTATTGATACAATGACAGTATTTGTACATCAGCCGGAATTTGAAGGAAAAGAACAGGCAGTTATTTCAGCAATTCATAGAAATGCGCAGCCAGACAGCATTGAATTAGAAACAGATCTTGCATTAATCGCAGTTGTAGGACGTGGAATGAAATCTGCCCGTGGAACAGCCGGTAGAATTTTCTCAGCCCTCGCTCATGCGAACATCAATGTAAGAATGATTGACCAGGGTTCTTCTGAATTAAATATCATTATTGGTGTAAGCACATGTGATTTCGAGAATGCAATTAAAGCAATTTATGACATTTTTGTAGAGACCCAGTTATAAAAAATAGTAGTAGTGGACTATCTTAAGAATAAGATAGTCCGCTCTTGTTATTCTATAGAATAAAAGCACTTTTGTTCGAATACTTGAATTAGTTTTAAATAATCATTCCAGAAAAAGGAAATTGTTTACAGACCGATGAAAAAAGAAAATAATAATGGGAATTTCATAAAAAGAATGTGGTCAGGCAGGGCTGCGCAGATATTTGCGGTAACAGCTACTGTCTTTTTGTGTTTTCTGACAGCTTTTGAATATGTGGCACTTCGAATGGAATGGGACATTCCGGTTTTACAGGTTATTGCAGGAGACTCTGACAGTTATTTATTTCAGGAATATCGTAATGAGGAGATGGCGCTGGATGATAGTACAGAAAATATACTGTTTAGAGAAAATGCGAAAGAGCAGGATTATAATTTGGCGGCAGAGTCAGAAGAGAACTGGCGGAAGGAAGAAAACGGAAACGTGGGGGAGACTGTTGAAGATATGGAAAATACTGATACAGTAGAAAGCCCAGATACCAGTGAAAAAGTAGATTCCAAAGACAATGAAAAAAATGACAGCAATGAGGATAATACGGAAGAAAATGGAAATACAGAAACTGCCGAACCGGTAGAAGAGGAATTTCCTTATTATATAAAAGTAAACCGTCAGCAGAATTGCATTACAGTTTATACAACAGATGAAAATGGAGAATATACGGTTCCTTATAAAGCAATGATATGTTCTACCGGCTTATATAATGCAACACCAAGAGGAACATTCCATCTTTCAACAAAGTATTTATGGAGAGAACTATTTGGAAATGTATATGGACAATATGCAACCAGAATTACTGGTGGGGTATTGTTTCATTCAGTGCCATATTATAGAAGAAGTAAGAGTGCTCTTTGCACAGAGAAGTATAATAAATTAGGGCAGCAGGCTTCTATGGGATGTGTTCGTCTTACGGTTGAGGATGCAAAATGGATTGCAGAAAATTGTCCGTCGGGAACAACTGTAGAAATCTATGATGATAAAGAGAATCCGGGGCCTCTGGGAAAACCGGAGGCAATGAAAATAGATACGGACAATCCAAATAAAGGCTGGGATCCGACAGACCCGGATGAAACAAATCCATGGCATGAATTATCGGAGGATAATTAATCGTTCTTTCTTAATAGAGTATTGTAACAATAGAAAATTGGAAACAACAAAAAGGCGACATCTAAATTTTTTAATTTGATGTCGCCTTTTAAACTATTTCGTCCATGGGACTATACCTTCCTTTTTCTTTTTTTGTGGACTTTGTTTCGTTGTTTTTGAAACTAGTTTCCTTTTTGGTTTCTGTTTTTAAAACCATTTTTTGACTTCTTCGTTTTCTTCTTCAATCCTTGATTTCTGTTATCCTATGACTTTTGGAATCGTATCATATATGATTAAATCTGTCTGATACTGATTCATATGTTCCTGTTTTAGGAATGTCATGTTTTCTTATCTTAGTTGAATCCAAAAGCGAATGCGATTAAGGTTTTGGTGGTCTGTACCTTCCTTTCTTTGATTATCGTTTGAGGTAAATCGTTAAGTTTCTGGTGGTCTGTACCTCACTTTCTTTGATTATCGTTTGAGGTAAATCGTTAAGGTTTTGGTGGTTCGTACCTCACTTTCTTTGATTATCGTTTGGGGTAAATTGTTAAGTTTCTGGTGGTCTGTACCTCTCTTTCTTTTATCTTGTTTTCTCTCTTGTTTTTTTGTAACTTCATTCTATCTCCATAAATGGAATTTGTCAACACAATTTTCTGAAAAAGAGTTATTAATAATATGAATAAATAAATAATTATTTATAAAGTGCAAAGTATTCAGAAAATATAAAAAGAAGCAAAAATAATCAAAATGTGAGCAAATGCGAAAAACACTTGAGGACAACCGATTGCGCTATTATAATATAAATAGCTAATAAATGTATTGACTATTAAGAAATTTAAAACAATATGCACAAATGTATCAGAATAATAAAAGAATTTTAGTAGCTTCATGTCTTAAGAATGTATGCGTTTGAGAGATGGGAAAAAAATATGTTAATCTGATACAGCCGGGAACCGGCAGATAGGAGAGGGAATGAAAAAGAAAGTAATTGCAGCTATGCTGGCAGCAACTATGGCAATGGGAATGATGACAGGCTGTGGCGGCAACAAGAATGAAGCAGCAAATGAAACAGAAACTGCTTTAACAGAAGATGCCGGAACAGAAGCTGCCGGTACAGAAAATTCAGATATGCAGTCGACAGATACAGAAGAAACTGAGACAACAGAAATGGCAGAGGAACCACCGGTAATCAATGCAGTAAGAACAGAGCGGACGGAGCCCTATGTGGCAGTACTTCCAACGGAAGCAGAAGAGGCTGACATTTTTGTGGAGCCAATCGAAGGTTTATCTGAGGATTTTATTAAAGGAATGGATGTCTCCAGTATTATTGCTCAGGAAGAAAGTGGTGTTGTTTACTATAATGAAAATGGAGAACCACAGGATATTTTTCAGACATTAGCAGATGCTGGTGTAAATTATATCCGTGTGCGTGTATGGAATATGCCATATGACCGAGACGGGAATGGTTTCGGTGGTGGTAATAATGATGTAGAAAAGGCAGCACAGATTGGAAAACGTGCAGCAGACCACGGAATGAAGCTTTTAGTAGATTTCCATTATTCTGATTTCTGGGCGGATCCGGCAAAGCAGACAGAGCCAAGAGACTGGAACTATCTTTCCACAGCAGACAAACAGCAGGCAATGTATGACTATACGAAGGAAAGTCTTGAGACAATTATTGCAGCTGGGGCAGATGTTGGAATGGTTCAGCTTGGAAATGAAACAAATAATGGAATGGCTGGCGAAACAGAATGGGATAAAATCATCCCATTGATGCAAAAGGGCAGTGAGGCAGTTCGTGAAGTAGCTGCAGCGACAGGAAAAGATATCCAGATAGCAGTCCATTTTACCAATATTAATGAAACAGAAAAAATTATGGAATATCCTGCAAAATTCGAAGAAGCAGGACTTGATTATGATGTGTTTGGGGTTTCTTATTATTCCTACTGGCACGGAACAATGGAAAACCTTACTAATGTTATGAAAGAAATTTCTGAAACCTATAACAAGAAAGTTGCAGTATTAGAGACTTCCTATGCATATACCTTAGAGGATGGGGATGGTTTTGGCAACAGCGTATCAGATGCAGATTTAGTTGCCGGATATGCAGCAACGGTACAAAGTCAGGCAAATTCTGTTCGTGACATAATGGCAGCAACAGCAGCCGTTGGAGATGCGGCTCTTGGAGTATTTTACTGGGAAGGTGCATGGATTCCGGTAGGTCCGGCAGATGCAGCAGCAAATGCTCCATTATGGGAAAAATATGGTTCCGGCTGGGCAAGCAGTTATTCAATTAAATATGACCCGGACGATGCAGGAAAATACTATGGCGGATGTTCCTGGGACAATCAGGCAATGTTTGATTTTAAGGGAAATCCACTTCCATCCTTAAATGTGTTCAAATATGTAAATCATGGAACAATCTGTGAACCGACAGTTGATTATGTAGAAGAAACCGTGGTAAATATTAATCTTGGAGAAGAACTGGTGCTTCCGGAGACAATGAATGTAGCTTTTAATGACAGAAGTCTTTCCGGTCCTGTGGCAGTTACATGGAACGAGGCTGATTATAAGGATATCGATACCAGTGTGGCTGGAGATTATGTGGTAAATGGAACATTAGAAGATGGAACAGCAGTAAGCTGTGCGCTAAGCGTTGCCCAGGTAAACTGGCTCTTAAATCCAAGCTTTGAAGAGAAAAATGTAACGATGTGGAACATTGCCTATGAAGGAAGTGTGAATCCAACGGATGTCCAGACAAAATCCTCTGATGCGGTAACTGGTGAAAACAGTTTACATTTCTGGGACGAAGGTGCACAGAAATTTACCGTAGAGCAGACAGTTTCAGGGTTGGCAGCAGGTAATTATACAGTGCAGGCAAACATTCAGGGCGGTGATGTTGGAGATGCGGCAGAGATTTATCTGTATGCTGTCGTAAATGGAACAACCTACCAATCAGAGCCGGTGAAATTAAATGGCTGGTGTGTATGGCAGATACCTGAAATTACAGATATTCCATTAGACGGTGCGACAGACATCACGATTGGCATGAGTGTCAGATGTGCTGGCGGCGGCTGGGGAACTATGGACGATTTTTATTTATTTAAACAGTAAAAAGAATAAAAGATAGACGCACAATCATGCGCTCCTTTCATATATTAATTGTGAAGGGAGCGCTTTTTTATAAAAGGTATAAACTGAGAGAAATGTTTGTATTTTTGTTTTAACATTATCTGTACAGCTTGGAAAACTGGAACGTGGGTTTTCATATTTATAAAAAAGTAGTCCGTTATGGAGAAGAGACTGCCAGAAGGAAGTGAAAGAGCTATGAAAAAACAGACAATACTTCTTATTAGCGATATGCGTCAGGTGTATCTTGCAGAGATTCTGACCAAAAAAGGGGAGAATGTACGCTGTCTGGATATCAGAAATGCAGAGTCGGCAAAGGAACAGATGGAGAAGCTTAGAGGATTTCTGCCAGATGCCGGTATGCTGATTCTTCCGATTCCGGTAGCGAAAATAGTGTTGCAGGAGCAGTTGAATGATATATTAAATAAAAACTTAGTAAATGAGACAATTGTACTGGGAGGCTGTTTTTCAGCGGAACAGTTAGAACTTTTAGAAAGAAGGGGAATCCGTTATCTGGATTTCATGGAAGACAAAATTGTTACAGAAGAAAATGCGATTGCAACAGCGGAAGGGGCAATTGCAGAACTGGTAAATCACAGTCCTTATAATATTGACGGAGCAAAAATATTAGTAGCAGGGTACGGAAACTGCGGTAAGGCAGTTGCAGAAAAATTAAAAGGACTCGGAGCAAGAGTAACAGTTCTTGCCAGAAGAAGAGAGGCAAGAAAGCAGGCGAAGAGAGACGGCTTTTATGCTGTTGATTTTGCTTTTGGACCAGAGGAAGCAATGGGAGCGGCAATGGTTGTAAATACCGTACCGGCACCAGTAATCACCGACATTATTATCAAAGAACTTCCAAGAGATGCATATATTCTTGATATTGCATCAAAACCGGGGGGGACAGATTTTGATTGTGCCAGGGAATATGGCATTCGTGCAGACCTTGTACTGGGGATTCCGGGAAAATATGCACCAAAAGAGAGTGCATATATTTTGGCAAGGGCAATTGAAAGAATGGTGTGAAAAGTTAGAGAGGAGAATAAAATGGATTTTTCAAAATATAATATTGGTCTTGGGATTACCGGATCCTTCTGCATGTTTTCAAGAGCCAGAAAAGAAATTGAACGGCTTAAGGAAATGGGGGCGAATGTGATTCCGATTTTTTCATTTAATGCCCAGACCTGTGATACACGCTTTGGAAGTGCCAGGGATTATGTAGAAGGAATCTGTGAAATCACTGGAAATGAAGGGATCCGTACTATCTGCGCAGCAGAGCCAATCGGACCAAACAATTTTTTAGATATTATGGTGATTGCACCCTGTACCGGAAACACAGCGGCGAAGCTATGTAACGGAATTACAGATACACCGGTTTTAATGGCAACCAAAGCCCATATGCGAAATGGGAAGCCGTTAGTTATTTCTATTTCTACAAATGATGCAATGGGAGCAAATTTTAAGAATATCGGAATGCTGATGAATACTAAAAATGTTTATTTTGTTCCATTTGGTCAGGATAATAGTAAGAGCAAGCCAAATTCTTTGATTGCAAAGATGGAGCTTCTTCCGGAAACGATAGAATATGCGCTGGGGGGAAAACAGTTTCAGCCAGTGATACAGGATCCGAATTAGTTAATAAAAAATGAAACAATAAAAATCCTCTGCAAACCGAAGGAATAAGTCAGGTTTGCAGGGGATTTTGTATTAAAAAGTTTATGTATTGTGGGGGAGAACTGAATACATAATGTGCAAAAGGAAAATCCCATTGCATGATTGTGCATCAGCACGAAAAGTTTGCCTGCAAGATGCTTTTTGCAAACCTTGTGTAGTAAAGTTTTTATGCCTGGGAAGCCTCTAAAGCTGCACGACAGGCCCGGGCTAACTGGTCACCACAGGAAGTTCCGCGTCCGTTGCAGGAGATACCTGCGATTCTTTTTTCTACTTCTTCTACCGTAAGTCCTTCCACTAACTTAGGAATTGCCTGAAGATTACCGTGACAGCCTCCTGTAAATTTTACGTTGTGAACGATATTTCCTTCTAATTCTAATTCGATTTTGGTAGAGCAGGTGCCCTTTGTCATGTATGTGTATGTCATATGTTTCCTCCTATTGATTATAGAAAATTCTGTCAGCACAGATGACTGGCAGGTTGGTTTTATTGCGTTAAATATGAGTATACTCGGGGATTTAGGTGGTTGCAAGTCTTTTATCTGTCGGTTAATAAAAAATTTACAAAACATTTACTACTATTTTTGTTGTGGTAGCTGACGAAAAGTGTTACAATAACGATATTGTGCGAGGTTTGACAGCATTTGCAGCAGCAATTTTCGCTGGGCAGGAGAGAAGGAAAAGGAAACCTCGGGAGAGTAATTTAGGTAAGGATAGGAGTTTTTATGAGTGCATTAACCAAAATCTTCGGAACTCATAGTGAGAGGGAATTAAAAAGAATTTACCCAATCGTTGATAAAGTGGAATCATACCGTGATTCCATGCAGAAACTTTCCGATGAAGAATTAAGAAACAAGACAAAAGAATATAAAGAAAGAATTGCTAAGGGAGAATCCTTAGACAGTCTTTTACCGGAAGCATATGCAACTGTCCGCGAAGCGGCAAAACGTGTGCTGGGTATGGAGCATTACAGAGTACAGATTATCGGTGGTATTATCCTGCATCAGGGACGTATCGCAGAAATGAGAACTGGTGAAGGTAAAACATTAGTATCTACTTTACCAGCATACTTAAATGCCTTAGAGGGAAAAGGTGTATGCGTAGTAACTGTTAATGACTATCTTGCAAAACGAGATGCTGAGTGGATGGGACAGGTTCATGAATTCCTTGGTTTAAAGGTTGGTGTTGTATTAAACTCCATGAACAATGACGAGCGTCGCGAAGCATATGAATGTGATATTACATATGTCACAAATAACGAGCTTGGTTTCGATTACTTAAGAGATAACATGGTAATCTATAAAGAGCAGCTGGTACAGCGTGAACTTCATTATGCCATTATCGATGAGATTGACTCTATCTTAATTGACGAGGCAAGAACACCACTTATCATTTCAGGACAGAGTGGTAAATCTACAAAATTATATGAAGCTTGTGATATTCTTGCAAGACAGATGAAACGTGGTGAGGACGTTCCGGAATATTCTAAGATGGATGCCATTATGGGTGTTGAGCAGGAAGAGACCGGAGATTTCGTTGTAAACGAAAAGGATAAGGTTGTAAGCTTAACACAGGATGGTGTGAAAAAGGTAGAGCAGTTCTTCAAGATTGATAACCTTGCAGATGCAGAGAATCTTGAAATTCAGCATAATGTAATCCTTGCTCTGCGTGCCCATAACTTAATGTTCCGTGATCAGGATTACGTTGTGGAAGATGACCAGGTTATGATTGTTGATGAATTTACCGGACGTATTATGCCGGGACGTCGTTATTCCGATGGTCTTCATCAGGCAATTGAAGCAAAAGAGCATGTAAAAGTTAAGCGTGAAAGTAAGACATTAGCAACGATTACATTCCAGAACTTCTTTAATAAATTTGCAAAGAAAGCCGGTATGACCGGTACTGCTTTAACAGAAGAAAAAGAATTCCGTGATATTTATGGAATGGACGTTATCGAAATTCCTACAAATAAACCAGTATTACGTCAGGATTTACATGACGTGGTTTATAAGACAAAGAAAGAAAAATACCGTGCAGTTGTGGAATCTGTAAAGGAAGCAAATGCAAAGGGACAGCCGGTACTTGTTGGTACTATCAATATCGATACTTCTGAATTGCTCAGTGGTATGTTAAAAAGAGAAGGAATCCAGCATACAGTATTAAATGCGAAATTCCATGAGATGGAAGCTGAAATCGTTGCAGCAGCAGGTCAGCATGGAGCAGTAACAATTGCTACAAACATGGCTGGTCGTGGTACAGATATTAAACTGGATGATGATGCAAAGGCAGCCGGTGGTCTTAAGATTATTGGTACAGAGCGTCACGAATCCAGACGAATTGACAACCAGTTACGTGGTCGTTCCGGACGTCAGGGAGATCCGGGTGAATCCCAGTTCTTCATTTCTCTGGAAGATGATTTAATGCGTTTGTTTGGTTCCGAGAAGCTGATGGAGGTCTTCAATAGATTAGGCGTTCCGGAAGGGGAACAGATTCAGCATAAGATGCTTACTTCTGCAATTGAAAAAGCCCAGCAGAAGATTGAAAGCAACAACTATGGTATTAGAAAGAACCTGTTAGAGTACGATCAGGTAATGAACGACCAGAGAGAAATTATGTATGCAGAACGTCTTCGTGTATTAAACGGAGAAAGCATGCGTGATGCTATCTTTAAGATGATTACAGACCGTGTAGAAGCTTGTGTGGATACCTGTCTTTCTTCTGATACACCAAAGGAAGAGTGGGATTTAAATGAGTTAAACCAGTTGTTACTCCCGATTATTCCATTAGAGCCGGTAACAGAAGAAACAATTACCAATGTTAAGAATAACAAGGAATTGAAGCATGTATTAAAAGAAAAAGCAGTGAAGCTTTATGAGGCGAAGGAAACAGAGTTCCCGGAACCAGAACAGTTCCGCGAATTAGAGCGCGTTATCTTATTGAAGGTAATTGACCGTAAGTGGATGGATCATATCGATGATATGGACCAGCTTCGTCAGGGTATCGGTCTTCAGGCATATGGACAGAGAGATCCATTGGTAGAATACAAAATGTCCGGTTTCGATATGTTTGATGATATGACTGCAAATATTCAGGAAGATACCATTCGTATGTTATATCACATTAAGATTGAGCAGAAGGTAGAGCGTGAGCAGGTTGCGAAAGTAACTGGAACAAATAAGGATGATACTGCTACAGCAGCACCAAAGAAACGTGCAGCAGCGAAAGTATATCCAAATGATCCATGCCCATGTGGTTCCGGTAAAAAATACAAACAGTGCTGTGGAAGAATGGCATAGAATGATAGAAAGTCTCTGAAATATCCGCTTTAATGCGGATATTTGGGGGCTTTTGTTAATTCATAAGAATTTTCATAAATTCCTATGAATTAATGGCACTTCGTACACAGATGCGTATAACGCGGCGACGCTTTATTCTGTTATAGGAGAATGAAATAAGATGAAAACAATTGCACACATATATACAGATTTCCCGGAGAAATTCGGAATTCCAAGACAAAGCGGACTTGTAAAAGAATTGACCGGAAAAATTATATTTGAACCGGAATACAGAAGCCCGGATGCAGTAAAAGGAATGGAAGGCTATAATTATATCTGGCTGCTGTGGAAATTTGAAGGAACAGAGCGGAAAAACTGGTCTGCTACTGTAAAACCGCCCCGGCTTGGTGGAAATGAACACGTTGGAGTATTTGCCACCCGTTCTCCGTTTCGCCCGAATCCCATCGGGCTTTCATCTGTAAAATTAGAACGGATAGAACTGACAAAAGAATTTGGACCGGTACTTTATGTATCAGGAATTGACCTGCGGAATGAGACACCAATTTATGATATTAAACCGTATCTGCCCCACGCAGACTGCCACCCGGATGCGACAGGTGGGTTTTCACAGGAAGTGAAGGATTATGCCCTGGAGGTTTATTTTCCTCAGGAGTTGTTGCAGATTTACCCGGAAGAAAAAAGGCAGGCAATTATTGAAGTGCTAAAACAGGACCCACGGCCTTCCTACCACAATGATGCCGACCGGAAATACGGTGTCTCCTTTGCGGGATATGATGTGCATTTTATGGTAGAGGATGGAGTATTGAAAGTATTCGAGGTTATAAAGTTGTAAGTGATAACCTAATAAAAACGATTTGAAGGAATGGAGCTGCAAGAGACAACAGGAAGAAAAAAGTATTTGGGAAAGCGAAACTTTAGAATGGAAAGTTATTGCCAAAGGTTTTGCTGGGAATAAAGTACTTGTGTAAAATGACTATAAAAAAAGTAAAAAAACGCAGGCAAAAATAATCTCAAAACGGGCAAAAACAATTATTTGAATTAAATACACTAGGGAAAATATACAAAAGTGCAAGGAAAATGCGCAACTCTCGATGAGTTGCGCATTTTCGTTTCTGTGCAATATTTTCTGTTGCGCAAAAAGTATTTGGAAGAAATGAATAAAAAAGCTGTTGAATTATTATAAAAGCTGTCAATTGTCCTTTTTTTGAAATCAATGATAAACTATATTCATTGTTGAGCAACCGATTGCTCAAAGAGGGGGACGGTTTTGTAAAAAGCAAAGCGTTAGGAGTGAAAAGATTCTTTTCACAGAAAAAATGGTGCCTGCAAAAAAGAAGTTGTTTTTAGAATTTGCAGACAGTTAGAAAGGTATGGTTTTAGGAATGAAGAAGGTTTGGAAAAAGAGAATGACAGCTTTACTACTTGCCGGAATGATGGTATTCGGACAGGCGGGAGCAAACTGTGACAGTGCATTGTTAGTAAAGGCAGGTACTACGGTGCAGTTAGTGAATGGAGATTTTGAAACAGGAGATACTTCCGGGTGGGAGATTTCCATGACAAACTCGAATGGTTCGAATGCAGGCTATATCATCAAAACAGATGAGTGGGCAGCAAATAATACAACCCAGATGTTTAACATTTGGAATAACAATAGTGCGACAGAAGCATTTTGTATGACACAGACATTGGAAAATGTTCCGGCTGGAACTTATACAGTTTCTTTTCAGCAGGAAGGTGCAGCTGCAGACTCGGGTTTAAGTTTTTCTGTAAATGATATTAGTAAAGAACTGGCAGATACTACCGGATGGGATGTATGGGCAGCCGTGGAGCAGGAAGTTACATTAGAGGAAGATGGCAATTTGACGGTTACCATTTCAGGCAATGTTCCGGCAGGTTACTGGGGAGATTTTGATAATTTTACAATTAGCAAAGAAGAAACCGTGGAGTATGAGTGGAAAGCAACCTCATACCTTACCAATGGAGACTTTGAAAATGGTGATACCACAGGATGGACAATTTCCATGCCAAATCCGGATGGAGCAGACGTAGGTTATACCATTAAAACAGATGAGTGGGCAGCAAATAATACAACTCAGATGTTTAATATCTGGAATAATAATAGTGCAGCAGAAGCCGTCAGTATGACTCAGACAATCGAAAATGTTCCGGCAGGAACTTATAAATTGTCTCTGGCACAGGAAGGAGCTGCAATGACCTCCGGGCTTTCTGCAAGTATAAATGATGTGACAATGGCACTTGCAGCAACCACAGGCTGGGATGCATGGACAACGGTTGAAACAGGAGAACTTACCTTAACAGAGGCAGGAACAATTACGGTGTCTGTTTCCGGTAATGTTGCAGCAGGCTACTGGGGAGATTTGGATAATCTGGTGTTAATGGAATATGCAGTGAAGGAATCCGGTGATAACAGCAGTGATACAGAGCCGGATACAGCAGTGGAAGCGGATATCTATGTAGAAAAAAATACTGCAGTGGATGAAGATTTTATTACAGGTATGGATGTATCTTCCTATCTTTCATTGATTAACAGTGGCGTTTCCTTTTATGATTTTGATGGAAATAAGTTAGATAATCAGGGATTTTTCAATCTGTTAAAAGCAAGCGGTGCTAATTATATCCGTGTGCGTGTATGGAATAACCCTTATAATTCCGCAGGATGTGGCTACGGCGGTGGTAATAATGATTTAGAGACAGCCAAAATAATCGGACAGTATGCAACGAATGCAGGCATGAAAGTGTTAGTAGATTTTCATTATTCTGACTTCTGGGCTGATCCGGCAAAACAGCAGGCACCAAAGGCATGGGCAGATATGGATGTAACAGCAAAGGAAACGGCTGTTTACGAATATACCAAAACATCTTTACAGACATTAGTGGATGCGGGTGTTGATGTTGGAATGGTTCAGGTTGGTAATGAAACAACGGGTGGAATTTGCGGTGAGTACAGCTGGGAAAACATGTCAAAGCTTTTCTCCAGTGGTGCAAGAGCAGTACGTGAAATTTCAGAAGATATTCTCGTGACAATTCATTTTACAAATCCGGAAAAATCCGGTGCGTATGCAAATTACGCAAGCCAGTTAAATGCTTATGGTGTGGATTATGATGTATTTGCATCTTCCTATTATCCATACTGGCATGGAACATTATCGAATCTGACAAGTGTATTAAAAAATGTTGCAGATACTTATGGAAAGAAAGTGTTTGTTGCAGAAACCTCATGGGCATATACCCTTGCAGATGGTGACGGTCATGACAATACCGTTCGTGAAGGAAATAATGATACAGGAATGGATTATGACTTTACGGTACAGGGACAGGCAACAGAAATTGCATCTGTTGTAAAAGCAGTTACAGATGTTGGTGATGCAGGAATTGGTGTGTGCTATTGGGAAGCTGCATGGCTGCCGGTTGCATATGCATATGATGCAGATGGAAATGTAGTTGATTCCGTTGTAGAAGCAAACAAGACGGCATGGGAAACCTATGGTTCCGGATGGGCAGCTTCTTTTGCAGGAGAATATGATGCAGAGGATGCAGGAAAATGGTATGGTGGTTCTGCGGTAGATAATCAGGCATTGTTTGATTTTACAGGACATCCATTAGAGTCATTAAAGGTTTATAACTATATTAGAACAGGAACAAAGACAAAAGTAAAAGTGGAAAGTGTTTCGGTGGCAGAGACAGTTGTGGAACTTTCTGATGCGGCAACAGTTACATTGCCGGAAAAAGTTACTGTAAAATATAATACTGGGGCAACAGAAGAATGTGCAGCAACATGGAATCAGGAAGAACTTAAAGCAGCCATTGCAGCAGGAATTGGTACTTATGAAATTTCCGGTACCTATGTGCTTCATGATGCAGAAAATGAAGTAATCTGTAAATTAATTATAAATCCGGATAATCTGCTTGCAGAACCGGGCTTTGAAGAGAACTTAACCGGTTGGACAGTGGAGAATTTTAATACAAACGATTCTTCTTCAAACAGTAGAAGCGGAAACGGCTGTCTGCATTTCTATGCGGGAACAGCAGGTATGGAATTTACGGCAACACAGGAAGTAACCTTAGAACCGGGAATTTATTCCTTTGCATCTTACTTACAGGGTGGTAATGCCGGAGAAACTGATGTTTTTGAAATTTCAGCAGTTGTTGGAGATAAGACATATAAAGCAGAATCTTCTGTTTCCGGCTGGAAGGCATGGAGTAATCCAACCATTGAGAATATTGTTATAAAAGAAGCTGGAACAAAAGTAAAAGTAGGTCTTCGTGTGGCAGACACAACAGCTGGAGTTTGGGGGTCATTTGATGATTGTACCCTTATTAAAACCGGAGAATTGTCTGCAACAGATAATAACAATGCTATTGGCTGGAGTGATGCAGTGATTGAGGCAATTCTTCAGGAAATGGAAGCGGCAGATGGTATATTTACAATTAACATGACAGATGGTGATAAGGATGTAACTGTTCTTCCGGCAGAAATTCTTACTGCGGCAAGAGAACATCAGGTAGATTTAGTTCTTGAAATGAGCGGTTACAGCTGGACAATTAAAAGCAGTGATATTAAGACCGCTGATTTAAATGACATCAATCTGGAAGTGAAGTTTGATACCACAACAATTCCAACAGAGACCGTTAATACAGTGAATAAAAATGCTGCAAAGAGTATGCAGCTTTCCCTGACAGCAAATGGAGATTTTGGATTTACTGCAGCGTTAGGATTTGCAGTAGACAAAGAATATAGTGGATTAGAAGCAGTGTTGTATTACTATAATCAGAATCAGCAGTTGGCTTCCCAGGGAACAGCTAAGGTTGGCACTGAGGGTAATCTGGAATTTGTATTTACCCATGCTTCGGATTATCTGCTTGTGATTGAAAATGCAGCAGAAAATGATGTAGAAGAGCCGGTGGATACGGAAGAACCTGAGGATACCGAAGAGCCGGAGAATACGGAAGAACCAGAGGATACGGAAGAACCGGAAAATACCGAAGAACAGGATGATTCCAAAGACGATGGCTCTGATGATGAAAAGACTGACGATTCCGATGATGGAAAGTCAGAGGATTCCAAAGAGGAGAATTCCGGTGATGAAAAGTCTGACGATTCACAAAATGAGAATTCCGAGAATGACACTGACAAATCTGACTCACAGACAACAACTGGCGATACTGAGGTAACCCAGGCAGGTACCGCTAATACAGGAGATACAGGTGCGAATATGCTGCATGCTGTAGGATTACTTTTAGCAGGTATGTCTATGGTAGGAATTTATTTTGTTAGAAAAAAGAAAATGCTGAATAAATAGTGAATGAAAATACAGGCGGAAGATTCTGCCTGTATTTTAATATATAATGGAAGAAGTTGTAATGTCCGTGAGTTGTAGAAACAGGAAGCATTCGTGTTTTTGGTCGATTCAGTTATGGAAAATTCTTTTTTTGCATGGGCTAATACAGATATATTTGTTAAAATACATAAAATAATATACATTTAAAATGCGACCAGAAAAGGGAGAAGGATAAGAAAATGAGTGCTTTTTGTTTGAATGGAAACACGGAAATTATCAGTTGGGAAATGGAAAAGGGACTGGCAGAAAGAGAACCCGTAAGACGGGCAGTTGCGCGATTTTACAGGGACATGAAAATGGTGCTTGAGGAAACAGATGCACCAGCAACAGGCAGTATTATTTTAAAACATGCAGAGATGGAAGCAGAAGCTTATCAGATTTCTGTGGAAGATGAACAGATTATGTTACAGGCAGGAGACGAACTGGGGGTAGTTTATGGACTTCTGACATTAAGTGAAAAATATTTAGGGATTCTGCCATTCTGGTTCTGGAATGACCAGAAGTTTGAAAAAAAAGACCAGATTCTTATTCCGACAGGAATTATAAAATCGAAAGAATACCGGGTGCGGTTTCGTGGCTGGTTTGTCAATGATGAGGTGCTAATCAGTCACTGGAATGCCGGTGTGGATGAAAAATATCCTTGGGAAATGGTATTTGAAGCATTGCTACGTCAGGGTGGAAATATGGTAATTCCGGGAACCGATAAAAATTCAAAGGTATATGCACCATTAGCTTCGGATATGGGATTATGGATTACCCATCATCATGCAGAACCTCTGGGGGCAGAGATGTTTGCCAGAGTATATCCTAAACTGTCTCCTTCTTTTGCGGAGCACCCGGAGTTGTTTAGAAAACTTTGGAAGGAAGGAATGGAACGTCAGAAGGACCAGAAAATTATCTGGAATATTGGTTTTCGGGGACAGGGAGATGCACCATTCTGGTGTAATGACCCATCCTATGATACACCGGAAAAAAGAGGAGCACTCATCAGCAGTATTATGCAGGAACAGTATGAAATGGTTAGAAAGGAAATACCTGACGCTGTTTTTTGCACTAATCTCTATGGAGAAATAATGGAACTGTATCAGCAGGGATATTTGACGATACCCGAAGATGTGATTATGATTTGGGCAGATAACGGTTATGGTAAAATGGTGTCCCGTCGTCAGGGGAATCATAATCCACGAGTACCAGCTATGCCGGAGAAACATTTGCAGGATAAATCCCATGGTACTTATTATCATGTATCTTTTTACGATTTACAGGCAGCGAATCATATTACAATGCTTCCGAATTCTATGGAATTTGTGGAGCAGGAGCTTCAAAATGCTTATGAGAATGGAATTAAACAGTTTTGGATTATTAATTCATCCAATATAAAGCCACATGTATACCCATTGGATTTTGTTGCAAATCTCTGGGCTGCTAATCCGGTGTCTGCGAAAGAACATCTGTCACAGTATATCGCACAGTATTATACCAAGGATGGTGAGTGTAGAAAACAGATGCAGGATTGTATTGCTGATTATTTTGAAAGTACGGCAGCTTTTGGAGATTTAGAAGACGAACATGCTGGGGAACAGTTTCCTAATTATGTAACACGTTATTTTGTACATGGCTGGATGAAAGATTGTGGAAAAGTGCCTTGTAAAAAATTGTTTTGGTGTATAAATAATGAAGATTTTTCGAAGCAGATTGTATGGTATCAGAAAAAATGTGAGAAAGCACAGTCTGCTTTTGCACAATTGTTAGAGAAGTGTGAAGTTATTACCGATGCTGAATTATGGAAGGATTCCCTGGTACTTCAGACAAAAATACATCTGTTTTGTTTTGAGGGTGCTGTAAAGTTCTGCGAAGCGTGGAAAGCATTTTCTAAAGGCAATTTGATGCAAGCCTTTTACTTTGCAGGAAATGCTGCAGATGCATACGAAAAAGCAGATGCTGCCATGAGAAGCAGAGAGCATGGTAAATGGGAGGGATTTTATGCAAATGACTGTCTCACCGATGTAAAACAGACTGCCTACTGCCTGCGCAGGCTGATGGGATATTTAAGAAACCTTGGAGATGGTCCGGATTTTTATACATGGCAGAGAGAGGTTATCTATTCGGAAGAAGACCGCAGAGTTGTGCTGATTACCAATATGGAAAATCACATGACGGATGAACAGCTGTATGAGAAAATGAAAGTGTTAGATATTTAATGGAATGTGTAAAAAAGCAGCGAAAGCTAATAACTGATAAGTTACAAAACATAAGATGACAGGAAGAAGAATTATGGCAGAACAAAATATATTAAAAAGATTTAAAAAAAATTTAGGAGAATACTGTGCAGTTAATCAATTTGCAGAGGTGGCAAAAGAAACATTACTGGATGAGCATGCCAAGGATTTAAAGACAAGGGATGGAATAATTGAACTTGCATCAAAATATTCAATAGGGTTAAAAGAGTTTGAAATAGAACCGATAGTAAACAATTTGTCAAAAATATATATTGTGAATGTGCATTTATGCTTTGAGACATATTTAAAGGATTTGTACAATTTTATAAAACTGTATGGAGAAAAAAATATTGTTAAGAAAGCAGAGGAAGAATCATGGCTTCAGTGTGTAACGAAAAATGTTTTTGGCAGAAGTATTCCGGAGGGAAGGACTGCGGAGTGGAAGCTTTGTGAGTACTACAGGCTGGTGAGAAATAAAACGGTACACGATTTGTGTGAAGAGAAGTTTGAGATAGGTGAGTTTGAAAATCTCGCAGCCTATGAGTTTGATTTGAGCGCAAAAACACGTACACTGAAGGCTCCTAATAAATATACGGAAATAACATATGATGATTTTATGCTTTATGCAAGGTACTGCCTGAGGGTTGCAATCTGTTTATTTGAGAATACAAATTTAGATTATGTAAAGGTGGTAAAAAATGCACCGAAGGAAGTTGTAAAAGGCTGGAAAAAGGAATTGAATAATCCTAAAAGACTGGAAGAATCTATGCTATCATATATAAAACATTTATTTAAAAGAAATAGTGAAGAAATGTATGATGTAAGTGAATTAATGGAAGTGATTAAAATGTTGTAAGAGGAATATGAATTGGCGACAAATGAATAATGGGAGAGGATAACAATGCTTTTTAAAGAAGATAACACCTATAACGACATTCGGGAGAAATCACTGTTACAGTGGCTGGATGAAATGGAACAGCATGAGGATGTTGCAGTTCGGGGAGGTGTCAGGTTGTGCAGAGAATATATGCAGTACCTTATGGATAAAAATGAAAAACTAAAACAGGAAAATGAACTGAAAAACAGTTATTTGAAAAAATTGGCTGCAAAACAAAAAAATCAAAAAAATGAAGAGCGCCTGAATTG
>CAYMIS010000006.1:0-51558 GCA_964390485.1 uncultured Roseburia sp.
GAAGTACATCTTGTTCTGAAAGAACAGAAAGATTTTTTCTCAAGTTATCCAACTCATGATTAACACTTTTCACCAATATTTTAAAATTATTTTTTGATAATAATAATTTGAAAATAATCATTGTTGCAAACAAGTCATTTTTCCCTTGGATATACTGTTTTTCAGAATTCATCGGTAAATTCAAGGTGGAGTGCAATGAAACTGTTGGTATAGGATTTTTACTCTTAAAGCAATATAAGCGATTTCCATGCGCACAGAAATTTCGTATCTTTGAAAGATAAAACAAAAAAGATTCTAATTCAGCATCGCTAATTCGAAATATCTTCGAAATTTCCTGTCGCTCTTTTTGCTGCATAAGACTATAAAATTTGCTGATAGTTCCAAGTGTAAGTATATTATTTAGTACCCATAGCGGAATGTATCCATGACATTTTAAATAATGAGATATACTTGGATCTGAATATCTGCTTGCAATTTGTCGCTGTATATCAGATATAAGGGCAGTAATATTTTTATTCGAGTCTCTCTTGGTGGTATCAAAATTTGAGTATATTAAATAATTACTGTGTCCATATTTTTCCGAAAAAGTATATGATATAAGGCTTTTAAGATTCGTTTCAATTAACAAAACATATTTCAAAAAAACATTACGTAGTCGTCTGTCAAAATTATACAACGCATATATTTCATTAATCGTAGTCCCTTGTTTGAATTTATCATCATCTGTTGGAGATTTCTTAGGCAACAGAAACAAAGCCTTGTATCCATTTATTAGATTATAATACCCCTCATGTTGCAAACGCTTCTTGGCATAACTTTTAAGTTCAGACGTAGAAATATCAACACCTCTGGATACTAATAAAGTTATCATCTCATCATAGGTTTTAAATACTTTTTCAGACATATTTATCCTCCGTATAAAATAAAAAGACCCCGGGCCCGAAGGACACCGGAGTACGTTCCGAATTATTATATGCACAAAAAATATAAATATTTAATGTGTGATAATAATAACACGAAAAATATTTAGTGTCAACAGATAGTTAAAATATTATCAATATATAAAATAAAAGTATCATCAGCTTTGCAGTCTAATCTACATTGCTCCAACTTCTAATCTTACAAACTGCAATATTGACTCTATAGTTTTTATTTACTTCCGTCAAGCCAAGTACTACACATTACAAATGCAAAAATCTTCCTTATTTAAGGATAATAGGAACTACATATCAAAGTCAATAGATACTTCACATATTTCTTTCTAAAAAGTTAACTAAAAACCGACGAGATTTCTCCCGCCGGTCTTGGTCATTTCATATTAAGTTATGCTTTTACAGTTGCCGCTTCAAAGCCTGCATCTTTCAATTTCTTCTGCATAGCTTCAGCATTTGCCTTATTTGAATACGCACCTACCTGCACACGATAAATCGATTTCGCATCCCCTGTGCTGGTTTCTGAGCCAGATGCAGACGCTTCGTCGTCTCTGTCATCGTTTGTAGGCTCGGTGTATTTCTGTCCAGTGATGCCGTATACAATGGCTTCTGCCATGCTCTTGTAGTCATATAAAGCTACATCGTCCTTATCATCCACAAAGCAGCATTCGATAAGCATGGCCGGAGCTGTCGTTTTTCTCAAAACATAAAGATTTGAGTTAATCTTTACTCCGCGATTCTTGAGACCGAGCTTTGCGATTGCAGCGCACACCTTTTCAGCATATGGCTTTGCTTTGCTGGAACTGTTATAAACATAAACCTCTGTTCCGGTTGTTTTACCATTACCGGATGCATCTTTCACACCTGCATTAAAGTGAATGGAAACATCCAAATCTACCTCATGCGCATTGCATTTCTTCACAATATTGGTCAGAACATTATTTGCGCTGGTACCGTTATCTACAGTACAGTCGTATACTGTATGGCCAAGTGCTTTTAATAATCTGATAACCTCATTTTTCACATTTCTAGCCTCTGTGGATTCTCTGATAATTCCGATTGCTCCACAAGCTACTTTTCCGTCCGGATTATGACCGGCATGTACATTAATTCTCATTGTATCTTCCTCCTTATTCTACCTCAAGCCAATCTTCTGATAACATATCCGTCTGTGATGCAAGCCAACCAACACACACATCACCATTAGCTGTTCGCATATCAATATGTGCCAAGAACTCAGCGACGCCTGTTCCGTGCATAGCCATTTCATCATTATGCAAATGGAGCGATGCTTCATTTCTAAGGCTTTCTTTGTCAACAGCAGTACCATGCACTAAATACAAGTACATCCCCTTTCCATTCCAACCTTTACGAGCAACTTTCTTTCCTGCTTTCAATAATTCTAACGCTTCTCCAAAGTTCATAATTATTCCTCCGTTTCTTCTACTTTTGTTTTTGCTTCTAATAATTTCTCTGTAACAGCCATTCCTTTAATAAGAAATGCCGGTACCTTCACGTTCATTTCTACACAGTTCTCCAAGATACTTCTGATTTCATTTACCAGATAAGATGCCAGGGTAAACCATCCAAACCATTGTACAAAGGCTAAATCAATTCCAATAATCTCACCCATGTAGGTAAAGCAGAATGCTACAAAGAAAGCTATTCCAATTACTACCCAGTACCACACCTTTTTGAAAATGCCCTTTGCTCCTATTGCACTGGATTCATTCTTGTTGTAAAACTTTGCCTTGCAGTATCCTGTTGCATAGTCGATGATGTTCATCAGTAAAAAGCCTGCAAATAAAAACCAGTATGTACCGAAAATTGCTGTTCCGACAGCCGCAATGCCTCCATAAATCATATTTACCTTTGTTCCTCTCATTTCTTCTTTTCCTCTCTTTCTGATTATGTTAAATAAAAACAGCAGGGAACTATGCCCCTACTGCTTCTTTTAATTCTTCTACTTCCTCCGCTGTCAGCTTCGGATAAGTTGCAATGATTTCGTCAAAGGTTTCTCCCTTTGCAAGTCGTCTCTTAATTACTCTTACCATGACATTCTTCGCTGCTTTGCTCATTACTCTTCACCTCCAAAGATAAATTCTGTTACCATAAATTCCAAATCATCAACACGCTGTTCCATGCTGGACTTTATGCTCATAAATATTGTAATAGTCCCTGCACTATCAACTGTTGCACTAGAGAAATATAAATTACTGTATTCTCCGTACACTTCCTTATCCTCTCCGCTTACGGTTAATTCTACGACCTCTTTAAAAGCCGTTGCGATTTCTGATACATCGCCATTAACTGTAAAACTGATTCCATTTATTGAGGTTGTTACTATCTGGCATTCATATTCAATGCCATTTGCTGTGATATATTCCATTGATATATCCCCCTTTCTTTAGTTTTTAACTCGTTTTTACATATTTTAAAATTAATATCAGTTTAACTTTTGCTGTAGTAGAGTTTGCAAAATTTCTAATTCTAACATAGGTATCACCGAGAGTACCAATTATACAGCCATTCGCCGCCGCACCATTTGTTGACGCATTCATCAGATACCATTGTGTAACTCCAACAAACGTATAACCGCTGACCGTAGGAAGAGAAATAGTGACATCTGTGAACGAACCAGCCGCAATAGATATATTGTCATAGCTTAAAGTTTTTGTTGTCACAACGGTCGGCATTGTGCTAGGGAAGTCTGCTATCTGCGACTTCGTGTGAGTGTGTGAAGCATTCGCTTTCTTGCTAATCTGATTTGCTAATGTCCCTTCAATGGATGCGTTCTTCTCTGTAGCCGGTAATGCCAATCCTGCGGAATTTGTTACTGATGATGAATCAGACAGCTTAACATGACCAAGAACAGATGTTGTGGCTTTTGTGGCAATGTGTGAAATAAAATCCTTTACTGTTTTTGCAATCTTGCCAAGTAAAATGTTCAATTTCTCCCCGCTCGAAAGTGTTGCTGTTGCGGATGCTTCTGTAAATTTAATTGTCATAGAACTTGCATCTCCGTCATCTGTTGGACGCTTATTAAATTCTTCTTCAATCTTGTCCATATTCTCGTTGAAATCATCCACATTATAAAAATCTGTAGTTTCTGGCTTTTTCAATCCATAGTTCTCTGTATATTTCATCTGTTCACCTCTTTATGATAAAATTTCTTCTTTTACATCCTGATGCGTATATGCTGCCAGCTGTCCATGTGTGAAGCTTGTAATAATCCCATGTGTATTGAATAACTGCACAACTCTTATTAAATTCGCTGGAATCATGTTATCTAACAAATCTTTTACAGCATCAATGTTATTTTCATTAGACAGTGCCAGCTTAACCACTAGTTCATACTTATCTGGGCTAAGTTTCAAAGTATAACCATCCTCTCCACATAACACTGTCAGAGCATATCTCAAAGATTCAAGTGTGTATGGCAATTGTTTATTCAAACATGCAAGAATATTAAATTTACGCTCATCCAGTGTATAAGTCACCTTAGGTGAGATTTTTAAAAGAGATTCCCAACGCTTGACGCCATTCTCTGTTGCATCAAGAATAAACTGATCCTTCATGACATCATCTGCACTAGTCCATGATTTTTCAATATTAACCTGCTCTGCCTTCATGATTTCTTCGATTTCTGAGTATTTCTGTACAAAAAGTGGAAGATAATCAATTAATTTACGTTCCATCTGACACATCCCCTCTTATTGGAATTTCATACATACCAAGCTGAATATTTCCCGCCGTATCATTTAGTACCGTATTCTGAACATCAAGAACACCCGGACAAGTAAGTATTTTCTGCTCAATGCCACTAACACGGACAATTATGGTATTTGAATCATCCCATGTTTCAGATAAAGATTTGAAATATTCATCAATAGCTGTCTGGATATAGTCACCGGATGATGCCCAGTCCCATCCATCCTGGTATGTAATTTCAGTTACAATGTTAATAGATGCTGCTGAAACACCATCAACTGTGACAACATGCCCTATCGGTGCAATGGAATCCATTTTTGTCTGAACATTTTCAATTAATGTATCTGATGGAACTGAATAGTCGGTGGAAATAATAGTCAGTTTTACAGTGCCGCCACCGTTCCATATAGGTGTTACCTTAACGCCACCAACGCCATCAATAGCCTTTGTTTTCTGCTCATAATCTGCCACATTGCCACCAAATGCCTGACTGGATATGCTGTCAAAATATCTTTCACGCAGGCTTTCATCATCTTCTGCATCTTCACCCGGAACAAGAATTGCTGTAAGTGCTGCTGTCTGAAGTCCACTGATATAATTAATAGGTATCAACTGACCAGATACCGCATTTGGTGCTTCACCAGTTGTTTCACAGGTCAGCTGATATACTCCCGGAACATCAGTTGATTCCGTAACAGTATAGTTATAAGTGCCACAACTGAAACGCTGACCAATCACCTCAACTGTTGCTGGTGTAAACTCACCCTGAACAACTGCATATGTTGCCGGTGTCCTGCTGATTCCACGCTCAGAACATCTTTTTTCCAAGTATTCATTTGTTGCGGTATCAGCAAAGGTCTGATTTAACACCACATCCAGTTCAATATACAGCTGTGCCAGTTCCGCAGCCGCCGGAGCCAGAGCATCATAAATAATGGAACCTTCCCTTTTATCAAATGTATTGGGCACTCTATCCAGCATCTGTTGTATGATAACATCGTATGTCATTGCTTCATACATCTTAATAAACCACCCCTTTCTCACTGTTTAAGTCACCAAAAATGGTGTGCACAATAAACGTACACACCACCTCATGCTTCTTATCTGTATTAAATTCAAAATCACTCACAACATTAATTCTGTCATCCT
The DNA here is from genome assembly GCA_964390485.1 of uncultured Roseburia sp. Taxonomy (GTDB): domain Bacteria; phylum Bacillota; class Clostridia; order Lachnospirales; family Lachnospiraceae; genus Roseburia. Next base: position 5,793 of record CAYMIS010000006.1, read on the forward strand.
GCGTAAGTGCTTCAGTAATTCTTCTTTCGACTTCTGCACACACATAAGAAACAGGTTCGCCAAATAAATCTCGTAATTCTATACCATAGTTCCATGAATAAATAGGGTATATATATCGCTCTGTATTTAGAATCTTATAAATGACCTGCTCCATAGCATTTAACTCATTACAAGTTCCATTGACGACTTCATCATGTATGTGCATTTTATAATTCTTGGAAGGCTGTGTTGTTACCTCCAAATCTGTTGTTAATAAATTATTTACACCCGGTATCATAATCAACCCACCCTATCTATAATGATGTACTTCTGACCGCCCTGTTGCCTTAATAAAACAACTTCTTCCCCTTGGGCAAGGGAATTATGGACAATCATTTTTTGTTTGCCATTTAAGTCGTGTACATGCGATTCTGCTGTGTCTGTCTTCCAATCAATCGTAATAGGCACTTCATAATCAGTAATATTTCTTGTAAGAACTAATTGTGCTGCCCCCAGTGTCATCTTCTGGTCAACCAGCACCTGAATCGGTGATGTACTCAATACCTTTCCAAAGCAGATAGTCACAGGACCTTCCGCATTCACAGCTTTTGTGCCTGCCTGTTTCATAACATTTAATAATCCATTGTAATCAGGCAATAAACTCACCGCCTCTCAATTTAAGTTCCATTGTGTGTTCATCCAGTTTAAAAGTATGCTTACAGCTTTCCACAAGCATATAATTCTTTAATTTCACATCACCTAAGTCCATGATAACGCCTACCATAGAACCGGCACGCACACGGCAATCACCGAATGCATCTTTGATGGACAGTTTTTTTGTTTTCTGATTGTATAAACTCAATAATGCATCCGCCTTTACCTGTCCATTTTCCCCTTCTGATAATGAATCGTAGTACTGCAAGATTCCCCATTCGTTCATGTGGTTTAAATCCTGCGCTATATAAACATCACGCTGGCCAGTTTCTTCATTATCATAAATCAGCTTAATCCGGTTATAAGTTGCTTCATCAATGGATGACGTATAATCAAAGTTTTGACCGGTTTCTTCATCAATCAGGATATTTACAACCATATTGTCAATGCCCTTTAATGTGACTTTTCCAAAATCATCATACATAACATACATATATTTCATATTGGTTAGCGTCAAATCAAGTGCATTCTGAATAATATCAAACAAAGTCTGACTGTCCTCTACTCTTGATGGAATCCTATACAGTGAATCTTCCAGACTGCCAGCCTGCATACCAAAATCACCACATATCATCTGAATAACTTCACTTGCTGTCATATTCTCATAGACATATGTTTCTTTATTTTTCAGGTAACGCAGCTGGTCATACGCTGTAACAGTGATAATTCTGTCCTTATCCATTTTTTTACTGAAAATAAATCCATAAAAGACATTATTATTATTCCACCTAAACCTTACAGCGTTTCCTTCCGTGATATTCAGCGTATCGTCAAGGTGCACTTTGAATGTAAGCTTACCGGGAGAACCAGCACGCTCTGTTGACCACTCAATCCCTTCTTCTACAACTGGAATGAACACCTGTGTTCCATTTTGTATTAATAATTCTGCCGACACTGTATTCACTCCTTTCTTACGGTATTGTCAACACCTGCCCCGGATAAATCAGATTTGGATTTCCACCAACAACCGACTTATTGGCATTATATATATCAGTCCATTTTGAACCATTACCATATTTGGATGCTGCTATTTTCCACAAGCTGTCACCTTTCTGAACAGTGTAAGTTCCACCGGATGGCGCATTATTACTTACTGGTCTTGTTGCCTGAACAGATACAGCCGGCTTTGTTCCAGCAAAAGTGATATTACAAGTCTTCGTACCATAATCACGATACTGCTTTAACCGGATAGATACAGTCGTATCAAATCCATCGTTTGCATCTTCTTTAATGGTATAATCTTCTAAAGACACCTTCATATTTGTACCATACAGCGATTTACCATTTGGCATATGTCTTGATACGATGAACTGAAATGGCTCTTTGTTTTGCTTCAGTTCCTTAAATTTCCCAAGGAAATATTCTATTGACTTGAATCCATCCTTATATCTTGCAAAGCTGTATTCTGTATGTGGTAACAACACTTCAAAATCAATCTCTGTCAGTCCCGGTGTCTTTAATACATTAATCTCCCCATCATTGATAAGCGTTGCCGTTTTATTGGCATTATCAATCTTCAATTGCAGCTTTTTGGGTGCAACTGGTAATAATATTTTATCCATATAAAAATCATATGCCATTATTCATGCACCCCTTCCGCTGCCTGTTCCATAGCTTCCTGAACACCAATTTTCAACTCTTCAACCACTCCATCAATGTCCATTCCATTACTGATAGTATTATTGTTCTGCATATCCACCTTAATTTCAGCGGTTGTGAATCGGTTAATAACATCACGTTCTGCCACATCACGCAGATATTTAAGGTTTTCATTGGAAATATCAACAGAATCGGATATTGCTGCTGTATCACCTGCAATTGATGATAAACTATCTGCCACTGAACCTGAATCCGTTGCTGTGTACGCTGAATCAATAGCCGAAGTATCCAACATAGCAACCAGCCCATCTAAACCAGTTGATATTTTATCTGATATGCCATCGCCAATCTGAGCACCAAAATTAAATGCATTACCATAATCAACCCTATCCAGAGTATAATCAGATGCATTCAGTTGCTGTGATTCCATACCATTTGCTTCCAAAGTAGCATTGATTTCAGCCTGAATCTTTTCATTAATACCTGCCACTGTTTCCGCTAGTGAAGAACCAAAAACTGCATCGAGTAACGATGCCGCACCTTCAATTACACTGCCAATGAATGTAAACAACGACAAAAACATCACCTTGATACCATCAATTGGATTGACAAATAAAAGCTGTAGCCCACTGGCAAAACTGCTTACCATGTTATATAAACCAATACCACTTGTAATAATAAAATTTATCAGCCCAACAATGATATTCTGCGTAAATGCAACACTAACTGCCAGTAATCCGGTAATAATACCTAATCCTGATTCTGTGATACCGGTTGTTTTGGAAATCCAGTTACACAATGCAATAATCGCTGCCACAAGAGCAATAACCAGAATGATTATCCAAACAATAGGACACGCATACATCGCACCATTTAATCCCAACTGTGCCGTTGCAGTTGCCCATGTTGCACCAGTTGTTAAAACCAATGCAGCCGCATGCATCCCTTGCATGACAGCCATTACTCCACTTGCCGCTGCAGATGCCAATTCTATACCTTTTGTTATTCCAAGGTATGCCCCATATACTGCCAAAGCCGCTACAACTCCATAAATAATCGGACTAATAACCGACCAATTATCCGCCATAAAGGTTCCAACCGCACCAACTGTATCAAATATCGTTATTGCCGTGTTTGCAATCACAGCCATTCCGGTCGTCGCACCATCCACTAATTCTTGGAATCCTTCGCTATTCGCAATATCATTTAACCTCTGTAGCACGGGTTGAAACTTCATTAGTGCGGTATTCTGCATCATTTGCCATATCTGCGCCCACGTCATCGGCATTTCTTCAAATTTCTCATTAATTTCATCAGCAGATGCAAATATCGCATTTTTTACAATATCTGCCGTTAGTTCCCCTTCTGATGCCATTTCTCGAATTTCTCCAATGGGGACTTCTAAATAATCTGCAATAGACTGAATTAGGTTAGGTGCCTGCTCGAAGATAGAATTCAACTCATCTCCACGCAACACCCCGGAACCTAATGCCTGAGATAGCTGCAGCATTGCATTAGATGATTCTGCCGTAGATGCACCAGCAATGGTCATCTGCTTTTGCACTAGATTTGAAAAATCAACGATTTCTGCTGAACTTCCAAACGCATCACCAGCGTTATTACCAAATCGTGCAACAACATCTGCCATTTCAATGAATCCACCCCTTGCATCCTGTGCCGCACCATAAACCATCTGAACAAGTTCCTGCGTGGACTGCAAACCATCATTCATCATATTAATTCTCGATGTTGTTAGTATCAGTTCATCGGATTTATTCAGTACCTGCATTCCACCTATAGCAGTCAAGATTCCCACAACGCCACGATATACATTTCCCATCATATTGGCAGACTGTGCAACTTTATAATTCTGCTCTTCCATCTGCTCAAGTCGTCTATTAGCATCTACCAAATCAGCTTCTAATTGCTGTACTCGCTGTTCATATGCATACATCTCCTGTGTAATTGCCTGAACACCAGCAGTATTATTAAAAGCCATCTCAGATGCTCTATCCACACTGTCAAATGCTGATGTGGTATTATACAAAGATGCCGTTATTCTGTTTAATGCCCCTGATACCCTGTCGACAATTTCAACAGAAGTACTAATTCCTGCCATTAATCTCACCAACTTTCATAAGGAATCATTAACTTTTTGATTTCCTTTTTATCTCTTCTGCCTGTTTCTTTTCTGCTTCAATTCTTAAATCAATGGAGGCAATAACAAATGCCTTTTCTTCTGGCGGTAAATCAATAAAAACTGATGGCAATATGTGAAGCTTTTGTAATGCAAAATGTGCATATCCAGCTTCACCATCACCACCATCAATTAGTTTTTTGCTTCTTCCACCTTATCTGTCAACGTTTCATCCAGTCCGTTATATCCCTGCACGAACTCTGCAAAAGCATTGTATTCTGTTGGGTCATCCACCATCTCTTTTAACAACTCTTCCGGTGTCTTCACACCATAAGAATCCTGAAGTTCTTTATTTAAAAGGTCCGGAGATACAACACTAGCAGCAATAAGCTTTGCAATATACTTTTTACTGTCAACCTTTGGTCTGTACAGTCCTTGCTTGCCCGGAATCGGAACTTCTGTTGTACATTCTGTACGAATATCCTCTGTTTCTTTTGTTGTAAGTGCTCTAATTTCCCATTCTAATGGTTTACCATCAGCATCACAAAGTGACTTTGTTGCTGCATACGGAGTATTTTTTTTGACCTTTTTATTCTTCTTTAAAAACAATGTTAAGTTTCCCATATTATCGTTCCTACCTTTCCGATATACCTCTCATTTAAGGGATGGAAGTGGTGGAGGCTGCCACTTGTCAGATACGTTGTCCTATCCATCCCCTGTTTCTTACATATAATCCGGTTCTGTGTATTTATCCGGTGATTCATAATCCATAGCAAAAGCTTCCAATTCCTGCTCAATAAATTCACCATCGGCATCAAACATGGATAAAAGAACATCACCACTAATGATACAGTCTTTGTAAATTTTAGTGTCTCTGCCACAATTAGACGCTTCATCTTCCTGCGTTACCTGACACTCAAATCTTGGAAGTTTTCCTGTGTTCTTATATGTTTCAATAAGGTTATCAAACATAGGCGAACACTTATAAACCGTAAATTTCAACTTCAGTTCAAGACCATTTGGTTTTTTCTGAGTGATTAATGTGCCAAGAGTTTTAACATCAGCCAGTGAGATACTTGCTTTTGCCTCAAAGTTCTTGGCATTCAACATTGTGTATCTTCTGCCACCAATAGTGCAGAAAAACTCTGCTTCTCTCGCACTCTGCGCATCATCTGCATTAAACCATGTATTTCCCATTTATATCACCCCTTCCTTACGCAACAACTGTCTTCATATACAACTTGGTCATTGTATTAACAACGGTAATTTCTGAATTTACAACAACAGATTTCTTTGTTTCTCCCTGCTCAACAGTGATATGACCGGATTCGAAATCTTCAATAGCCTGAATATCATTCAAATTCTTATGAATTTTTACAACGTCAGACCAAAGACTGGTTCTACCGGATGCATTATTCGGAACTTTTCCAAGATATTTTGAAACAAAGATACTTGCAACGGATGTCGCAATGCTGTCTATAATCCGGACAGTCTGATTATCTTTGAATACCTCTCCCTGCTCATCTGTAGTTGTCACCAATGAATTAATATCCTCAAGGACATGCACATCTGTTCCTACATGATGAAGAACAAATTCACCCGCCTTAATTGCTGCTTCAAGCTGTCTCTGTGTATAAGACGTATTCACTACACACTCACCATCATATTTCATGTTGGTTGCAGATTTATTCACAGCCGTTCCAGCAATAACCCCAAGTACCCATGGTACAAGGTCCGCCTGGTTCTTTACATTTACAGCTGCGATACTGTCCGCTGCCTTATTAAAAATAACCGCCTGAAGCTTAATGCCAACTTCATCACGCATACGCTTTGCAAACGCGACATATAATGCCTTTACGGCATCATCAGAACCGGTATAGCCAATTGCATTTACATCCGGATATGATTCAATTTTGTTCAAAAATGTCTGATGTGCAGTTGCATCCACTGTATTATTGGCACCACCTTCTAATGCGGCACCAGCTGTTACTTCAAGCACAACATCCGCTTTCCATTCAACAAAATCATTTGCGACCAGTTCAGAAGCTGCCGCCACTGTCTGCTCATCAACTTTTGTTGTTCCAAGGTATAAGGAGACTACAAATTTTGATTCATCATCAACATCCTGCTGGATAACAACCTTTAAATTATTACCTCTTACGCCACCATGTAATGCTGTTGCAAATGTGTTACTTGCCTTTGTACCGCCACTAGTCAGCTTATACACATGCAAAATATTCGCATGAAGAAATACTTCACGAACATCCTTTAACTTCTCTGATGCATAGTCATAACCGAAGATTTTCAAGCTATTCTTCTGAAATTCCCCTGCCTCAACCGTAATGATTTCATCATCTTTTCCCCAGTCCATCTCCAATGCCATTGCTGCAACACCACGACCGGATAAACTAGCTGTTGCTGTTGCCTTTGAAATGAACTGAAAATAAGCACCCGGAAGCACTTTGTTCTGTGTAACGTATGTACCGCCACCTAAAGCCATCTTTATTCACTCTTACCCTTTCTGTACGATTTTGAAATTAAGTTTTCTACCTGCTCAGCAGTATAGGTTTTGTCATCCTGCAAATTCCCATTGAGAAAATCTGCATATGGCATATATTTCTTTGATTTCACCAGCTGTTCTTTTGTATAAACTGCCGGCTTAATCGGTTTATTTTCACTAACTTTTGTCCTCATTCAATCATTCCTTTCCATCTGTGCTGATTTCCAGTTCCTCCATACTTATTTCTTTATTGTTCTCTAACAAGAAGGACGCATATGTTACCTGAAACTGAAGAACACCATCTACAACCTTTCCCTTCATCTCTTTTCCGCGTATTTTTACGCCACCCGCATCAATAATGCTCAACAGTTCATAAAGCCTTTCCATGACCTCATTGCACTCCGCAATTGGTTCTTCTTCGGATGCTGGAAAATACCGGACAATAAATAACTGTGTACGCTTATGCCTTGTTACAGCTTTCTTTTCCCCTGAACCATCCAAACATAAAATAGAAAAGCAAGGCTCTTTAAAACCCTGCTCTACTGATTCTGTGTATATTCTGAATGACTTATCATATTCAGTTCTGATTGCAGCGATAATGCCGTCAACAATTTTCTGTATCATCCAAACACATCCTTCATAAATTTGTTTAATTTCTTCTGTAAGATTGCATCACTCATGCTGTTTAGTTCGGCTTCGGAAATGGTTAGCATGTAATGACCTTCAACCCAGCCGCCATGATTCTTTGTCCTGTGCCCATACTCCACATACGAGGCATACTCAACCGGATTGGTAATATCAATGTGATATTTATCACCAACTTTCTTTATCTCAAGGCTGTTTGCATATGTTGATGCGCTCTTTTTCTCACCTGCTGTCCAACCTCTGCGTAGTGTTCCACCAGTCTTACTAGATGTCCTAATCGTCACATGTTTAGTTCTTCCAGTGTCATACCTATGCCTTTTCCCTGCTGAATTATCTGTACCTTCTTCCTGCCAGTAATCATATACTTTCTTTTCAACCACTTTTTCTGTACCATATACACCCACAGGAGTCCGTTTGATAACCTTCGCCAACAGTCTTGCTGCTAACTCTCTACAGCATGCTTCAAGGAATTCCTCTTTCTGCTGATTGTTCAACTTTTCAATTTTCTTTGTAAAATCTGTAAGCTGTTTATAATTTGCACTCATGCCTGTTTCTCCCATAATTTAAGAATAATTTCCTGATGCGTCGCATATTTAGCAGCTACACCGGAATGTGCATAATCGACTAAATCAGCTGTTATTTTTGAACCGGCAGGAATTTCTACATCTGGACTGATAAAAAGTCTAATTTCCTGTGATACACTCGCCACAGCTTCGCCCTGCTCCGATGAACTAACGCTATTAAAGTCAATATGACAAGGTTCATCTTCCAACAAAATCGCCTCTCGGAATCCTGTTGCACCATTTGGCTTTTCATATTCTTCCTGAATTACCACTGTACACGTCTTATCATACATGCTTTCAATGGCTTTCCTGACCTTTACCAATTGATTTTGCGACAACATGCAAACTGCCCCCTTCCAGCGTTAGAAAGCATCGAAATAAGCGTGTTCAGCTTAATTTCATCAGAAATATTATTATCAAAGGACACAGTTGCATTACCGACCTTGACAGATTCCAATGCTCCATCAAGGTCCAGTGTTGATAATTCCAACTGTCCTACTCGGTGTTTACATGACAAGACTTCACCACACACCATATCAACAGCAATATTTATAAGCCCCTCTGGAACCTCTGTCACATTGCATTCGTTTTCAATTGTCTGCTCCACCTTCTCTATACTGAAGCCAATAAGAAAAGAATCATCGGTCTTTATTTCATAACCAAAAGAATCCAGCCTTTTCAGAACGGATTCTGTTAGACTGGATTCAATAATGCTGTTTATCGCTACAGTAAGAGTACTGATGTTTTCCTCTGTCAGTGCCATAATATCACCCTCTTACTTTCTTGGCTTCTTAGCTGCTTTCTTTTCTTCGTCAGATTCATCTTCACCCATCATCGGTGTGTCATCTTCCGGCTCTTTATCATCTGATTTACCGGTATCATCCTTTTCGGCTGCTCGTTTAGCCTCTTCTTCCTTTAATTCTTCCGCAGTTAATAGCTTTTTACTTTTTTCATCCCAATATTTCATATCAAATACCTCCCTATTTAATGTTTGTCATAGCACCGTGCATGAATGCCATTCCATGATCCAAACCAATCTGACCATAAATCTGTTTTCTTTCTGCAGCACCATTCTTAGCTAAATCCTCAAGGAAGAGAACACCTTTTCCTGGCACCGGATTGAATACAGGCGCAATATGCGCAATATCTGCCGCAAGTAATGACTTAACAGGCATGAACTGATTAAAAACGATATCCACAAGACCGAAGTCTGTTTCAATTGTGATTATGTTTCCACCGGCTTTTCTGTTTCCCATGTTCATCTGCGCATTGTACTGGTTCTCATAAATAGCAGTTACTTTCTGTTTTAATGTTGCATTTACCTGTAATGTCATATGGTCAAATAATGCACCATTCTGTACAAGTTCCAACCAAAACGCATCAAGTAATGCTTTTGTCAATTCAGCTTCCTGCGCATCAATAGACGTCGAATCAGCACACAATGCAATAAGTCCTCTTGATTTTGGTGCTACATCTGCCTTTGTGGCTTTCTGATATACACCATTTAAGAACGTGTACTCGACATCTGTTGCAATCTTCTCCAATTTGCGAGCAACCTGAAAATCTAACTCATTTGCTGGGTTTGCTGACTGACCGCCGATGTTTAACCCCTCAAGCTTTCCGGCATTAGCCTGCTTTGCATAAGTAAGCTCGATTGTCTCATGGAAAATCTGACAGGTGTTTGTTTTCTGCTCTCTTGCAATCGCTGTTGCTGTTGGTGCTGTTACAGAAGCGCTCTCTGTAATCTCCGGCTGTGATGCTGTCGGAAGATCATATTCCTGTCCACATACAAATTCCATAGAGTCTGATGTTTTTCCACCGGTTAATCCACCAATAGCAGATAATAAAGGTGTTTTCTTTGGGGATGCTGTGAATAATTCCCCTGCGTAGTTTGGTAAATTCCAAGATGTTCCTATTCCTGTTACATTTGGCATAATTTAAGTCCTCTCTTTCTTATAATAAGTTGATGCCACTCTCTGCGGCTTCTCTCTTGATGGCAATAGCCGCTAAGTTATCACCATTTTTTCTTGCTTCTGCAAGTTTTGTAGCCCATGAACTTTCAGCACCCGGTGTCTGCGAACCACCACTTGCAGGTGATGCACCTGAAATTGTACTTTTCGGCGGTTCGGTGTTAAAAAGATATGATTCAGATTCCTGCAACGCCTTAATCTGTTCGGCAAGTCCTTTAACAGTTCCGTCTTCTGCAAGCTCTGCCTTATCCATATCTTTAAGTAAGGCAATTGCTGCTGTGACATTTTTTGCACCGGCATCTTTTAAAGCAACATTTACAGCATTGTCAATCTGCATTTTCTTAATATCTGCCTCATACTGAGCCTTGGCTGTCTTGTTGGATTCCTGAAGCTCCTCAATCTGCTTTTTAAGTTCCTCATTATCACCGGTGGACTTCTTCACATCTTCCAGCTGCTTGTCACGTTCCTTGACCAGTGCCTCTGCATTCTTCTTTGCTTCGTTCACTTCATCAAAACGTGCTTTAGGGATATAACCCTTTAATTCCTCTGCTGACTGTTCAGCAACTGTAGCGGCAAGTTCCTCTGTCATGCCCTCAATTTTCATCAAATCTTCTTTTTTCATAGTTCTTCATCCTTTCATACATTGTTTTACGTGGTTCAGTCCACGAATTTGTAAGGTTTTTGGTGTTTTAACATGCACCGCCATGAAGGGATGTGTGGGAATTGAACCCACCTTTGCGCCTTACATCCATCCCAAATAGAAAAGACAGAACCACCATAAAGCTACTCTGTGTCACCTCTGCACATTTCACTTCTTAGATTTAATGATTCTGTCTCTTTTTGCATTTTAAGTACTAAAAAAGCACCCTAATTAGGATGCTTCAATTATTTTTAATGCTTCTTCTTCACTTATTTCCTCAATTTTTACCAACTCGCTGGTACTGCCTATTTCATCATCATCGTAACCCATCAAGCGGTCCATTAAACAATTATTGTTATCAACCTGCCATCCCCCTTTTTTGTCATATACATAAGGGATAAAGTTTTCCATTTTAGCAACAAGTTTTAAATCATTAATATAATAAAATGCTGTTTCTTCTGGCATATCATTTCACCTTCTCAATATTTTTAGGAATTTTAAGCTTTCTTGACAACTGCGCCATTTCTCTGTTTAGTTTCACAGCCTGCTCAGATGCTTTATCCTCGATTAGTCTCCACTCCTCATATAACTTGTGCATTTTTTCCTTTGTCTCAAAGCTTTCTTTTGTGTGATACTGCACCTCAAACTTTTGTCCATTCGGAGCAACAATAATCGTATTAACACCTTTATACGGATTCTTTGAATTTTTCCACGTATTCTTCAATACAACTGTATTATACCCCATCTCACTAAATTCATCAATGGCAGCATTTATTCTTTCAACCAAATCATCTGCATTTTCTGTACCCAGTGTATATCTGATAATGTCTTTTACCTCATAGGTGTTTCCATCTGGTTTATACTCCGTTCGGATTTTTCGCAGATAAGAATCTTTAGTTTTCAGCCTGTGTTCCAATCCGTAGGTTTTTAATTTATTGTCCTTTGCAACAAATTTTACACTACTGGTTATTAATGGCTCATTCTTTACAGCATTTTCATAATATGTCATACCCCTGTATTGTGCTTTTAATATACCGTATTCATCAGAATCACCATACTTGACATTCTGGAAATCATCAACGGTTGACGGAACATACTCTTTCCCTAGTTTATTGACATAATCTTCATACTGCTTTTCATCAGATGCTAGATTTTTTGTTTTTATTATGGCTCTCTGTGCTTCAGGCGAAGTTTTAATATATCTCTTATACCATTCAGCATAGGTCATGTTTGCCGGAAAATGATTTTCTTCACCAGTCTGTACATTCCTTCCCACTCTATAACCACCAATTGTAAACTCATCATCAAAATATGGGCACGTCGTTCCTCTGCATCTCGGATGAAATGGGGGAGCATTAACCCCCGGCTGCATATCTGTAACAGGGAAATGCTTGCCATCCATTTCACCACATAACTCACACGTTCTTCCATCCAGTGATTCAACCACTTCGTATTCTTCCACATCCAGTTCATCATATGAATCCTTTTGTGCCAAAGAAGTAAAATATGCTTGCTCTGTAACAACCAGAGTAGTGGCAGCTGATAAAGAAGAACCCATTACTTTTCTGATATTTGCAATTGTTCGCTTTGGTGATTCTCCGGTTAAAATCATTCTGGATAATTCTTGGTCAAGGTTATTAATAAGCTTTGTCTTATTGCTCCATAACTTTTCACTGAAATTTGTTCCATCTACTGACCATGGTTTCGATAATATCCTTGATACCTTACCGTCATCAAGTTTAGATACATCAAATCCAACGCCGATGCCCTTCTGTATTTCAAAGCATGACCGGTAAAATGTGTCCGAATAGACATTCTTCAAAAGATTATCTACATCATCCACCATTCCCCCGGTTGCAAGTTCTATCTGCTGTCTTGCTTCAAGTTTCATTGCTTCTAATCTGCTGATATGGAACTTTGCGGAAGCGTTTTCCAGTTCTTTCATCCATCGCTGGTCAATTGCATTCTCCTGACCTGCTCTGATGTATTCTTCCACGGTCCACTTAAATTCTTTTAATTCTGAATTATTCAACAACCGCTTCGCCTCGGTAATTGATACATTGTTATTGACAGCAATTCTCTGATACCATGCATTGATTTTGCCATCAATCTCTCTTGCTGCCTTATCATATTTCTTTTCCAGTTCCTGAATATAAGCAACTGACTGATTGTTGGCAGACTGTTCTATCTGGTCGAATCGTTGCTGCCAATAGTCCTTATTTTTCTTCGGCATCTATTTCATCACCACCCGGTTTCTGTGCAAAAGCATTACCATACTGTTCAACTGCTTCTTCCTGCTCTTTCTTGATTTGCTCAAGCTCTGAATCCACATCCTCAATGTACGGATGCTGACTGATAAGCGTCTTTTTGCTTAAGATAGTAGCACTGTTATTGATATCTGTGATAATCTGCGATTCATTCACCATCATGTCACGATTAAAAATGACTTCCACATCTTCATTTGTGAAATCTCCCATACCTGCATTCTTTAGATACTGATTTACAAACCACAGTAATTCCTCAAAAGATGCCTGGTACTCCGTCTCAATCTCGTTTGCATCAATATCGATAGCTGAATATACTGCCTTGATAGTCATTTCATTAGGTGAGCCACTGGACTTAAGTTCTTCCACATCATAGCCTTTACAGTTCTGAATCAGTGCCTTGCGCAACTCTGCCAAAATAGCCTTGTAGTTATCGCAGTTGACTTCGATTTCCAACTTATCAATGCCACCATCAGCACCATCGACAGTACGTACCTTAACAGCTTTGTACTGTGACAAATTGTGCCGGAACTGTCCGAGGTCTGTACCATCATAGTTTTTGATGATTAAAATGGTACTGCCGGATGCATTTTCCTGCATTCCATCACCAAAGCTTGACAATATCTCATTAATACCATCCTGAAGCGATTTACACTTTTTCAGTAATGATGTTTCTGTACTGTTAGACTTAAATGGAATTAACGGTACTCTATCCCAGTTATAAGGAATCTGTTCGCTTTCTGTACCCAATTCAAAGTAATATGTACTGTAATCAGGAACTAGTGTATTTCCTTCCAGTTTGAATTTATGAATACCATTCGTATCATAAACTTCCACATAAGTCACAACTGTTTCAACAGCCCCTTCGTATGTCTCAACCTCATAAGCATGTGCAGCAAAATCAAGTTCCGTATGGTCGTCGTCCTTCCAAAATGGCAGTACTTCCCACGGATGGAATTTCTTAATACCAAGTCCACCCTGTTCGTTGTAATACACATACAACCAGCCGATACCGCCATTATAAGAATCCTTGCCTAGGTTTAGGGTACGATGAAAACGCTTGTTAAATACCTGCTTTAACGCTTCTGAATAAGCATTATTATCTGTTTTAAATGTAATAGGTTTGGACAGCAGATAATTTACCTTCTGGTCAACCATAGCTGCATACTGGTTATCAGTAAATCTGTTATTTGGAAGGTGCTTATCTTCCACCAACTGACCCTCCTTACCAATCACCATACGTTTCTTATGCTTAATAGCCTGCTCGTAGTCATAATATAAATCACCATCAATCATGCACCGTCTCTCAGGCGATGTGATAAACTTCTGTAATTCATGTTCCAGAAACTCTTTATCACTGATAACTCTTGCAGTTGTCACAATATCATTTATCCTCTTTGTTTCCATGTTAAATTGAAGCATTATTTCTCACCTCATATCTTTACTACCAACTGTATAAGTCCGGCAAAAGTGCCTTCGTTACTGCATATCTCATTGAATCCATGCCATGTGAAAACTCATGGTCTGGCTTATCAGTTGGTTTACCATCTTTATCCTTTGCCCAGCAATAATTACTTATCTCTCTTTGGAACTCAGGACAATTTCTTGAATGCACAACAATTGTATAGTTCTGAATCAGCTGAATACCATGGTTTACACTGTCCTTACCCTTACGTGATTCTTCTGCCTTAATACCTTCATCACATAATTCTTGTATACTCTTAGGCTCAGCACTATCACATACAATGCGCTGTCCACCATATCCTTTTTCTTTGATTGCTTCTGCAATGACTTTATTTGTCACACCAGTTCTGTACCATTCATCAAATACATAGATAATCATATTGGTGCTATCTACAATACTGCATGTCAAAGCGTTCGGGTCAGTAAAACCAAAATCGAGACCAAACGCAGAAATGACACCAGGTATCTTCCTGATGTCATCAACATTAAAATCTTCCACTTTTACTTTTTCATAAATAAGACCTTCTGCAATCCCCCATTCACCATCACCTTCAATGCGGTATCGTCTAGGATTGTTTTTCTGCATATTTAAAAAGATACTTCTATCCGCATCGTCTAACCATTCATTGCACTTCCATGTAGTTGTTTTAGTGAATGTATTTTCATCAGGGTTATCAAAGAATCTTGCTTTTAACCAACTATTGGCAGACCAAGGATTGAATAACAATGTAATCTGTTTAAAATAACCTTCCGGTACTTCACCACGGATAGACATATCCAATTTATTAAAATCATCCTCTGCTATCTCGTAAGCTTCATCTATATCTACAAAGCAAAGGACACCCACATCAACTGATATAGATGTGATTTTCATACCATCATCAAGACCTCTGAACAAAATCTTCTGTCCGGTTGGCTTATATATAATTTCCATAGGTGATACGGTCCATGTGAAATAATCATCCAACTGTAATTTATGTATTGCCCATTTGCAGTCTGCAAATATCGAATCTCGCAATGTATTGCTGTATCTTCTTACACACAAATAATTCGCAAGCGGATAATTTATGATTCTCACTATTCTCTGAATAGCTGCTGTTTTAGATTTCTTAGAGCCTCGGCTACCTTTACAGCATCGGTATCTCTTCTTACTATTCCAGAAGTCATTATATCCACCGCCAATACATTCTCTGACGCTTATATTCCTAGGATTCATCATCTGGTACATCATCCTTTATAACAACAGGTGCAATATCTAATGATACCTTGTCCGTCATGATTCCATAATGCTTCGCCAACGCATCAGCAGCCGTCTTTCTATCTTTTAAAGATGCACCCTTTTCTACCATCTTCACTTCTGAACAGAAATCCCCAGTATTTACCACCATCGGCACTTCTTCTTTCACTTCATTTCTTAGCAATGATGTGTAAAACTGCAATACCTCTACTGCTGTCGCAATGGATGCTTCTTTTGCTTTCTCGTCAACCTCGGCTTTCATTTTCTGATAAACTAGGGAAAACTTGGGGAATTTGTTATCTTTGTTCTTTATCATGTTAGCAACTTCAATTCCCATCTGTACATCATTCATCTTTGAATTAGGATAAGCCTGTTTATAGGCTTCCACGTTGGTCATGTCAGACAATAAACCATCTATCAACCTCTGCTGATTCTTCGTCAAATCTGTATATTCATAATCTGCCATCAGGCTCACCTTCTTTCCTATATTTTCTCAACAAAAAAGCAACCTCATGCGCGATGCAAAAGATTGCTTTCTTTATTGGGGGAGTATGAGTAAGAAAATGAAGCTCTCGGCTCAGCGGCTCTCACTTCACTTCTTGCAGTTTATACTATAATATATTTATTTAGGACATGTGGGACATTTAGGACAAACTTTAAATATTTTTCATAAATCTTTCAAATTCTTTTCTTACTCCATTCTCAGTACTATTCCGTCCCATATTAATGGCAACTTCTTCCCAGGATAATCGTTCAAAAATTCTATACCGGATAATTCTCTGCATTCTAACCGGAATAGTGTTCATCCAGCTTTCGACCTTGCGCTTTATCTGGTTAGCACCATCAATTCGTTGCTGCAATAATTCCTCTTCTTTTTCCAAATGACTTTTATCCAAAGCTGTTTCAATTATACCGGTCACACTAAAGCTCTGAATCTGATATGGAAAATCCGGATTACTCCCTCTGACTTTATCATATACAGTTTCTTTCTTATGTAGCCTGCGGATGTCCGCTTCTGTTTCCTTTATCAGTTCGCAGGCATCTATGTAGTCTCTTAATATATCTTTATTCAAATTTATTCCCCCATTCTTTATTTGCCATTTCTAATTACAGTAAGTATTATAGCATTTCATTTATGTTATTGCAATATTTTCCGCTTTACCATTCTTTGATTGGCAAATATTTTATATTAGGGTATGAGAATGCCCAGCACAATGGCTGGGCAAAATATACTATACCTATTTCATTTCCTGCTCTATCACTTTAAAAATCCGTTTAAGTATTATAAACAAATTAGTCAATACAATAAGTGTCATGTAATATATAATGATACTCTCTATAAACGAAAAATTAGAAGCAAATAAATCTAAAAAACAAAAAATCAAAAGTAAAACACTAACCAAAATTTCAAACATTATTGAATAATAAGTTTCTTTTAATACATCAATTATTATTTTTGCTTCACTTGCAGTATAATTTTTATTTTCACGCGTCTTTGCTCTCATATCTAATACAAGCGTAAGTAGCGTAAAAAACATCGATGTTAATATTGAAATTATTATTGTGATGATATTAATAGCATCGCTATTTATAACCTGAACCATCGCCAGCGCTACTGCTAACAACATGGGAACGCCAAAATATAACATAATAGGTATCTTCGACACTTTCCCATCATCTTTACTAAAACACTCAAAATGCTTTTTAACAATATCAATGCATTTCGCATTTTGTATTTTAAAAAAGAATTTTCCTATGCCAATACACACCAATGATATCACAAGTAATACTGACGGATTCGTAAATACCTCAACTATCCTTTTTATTATTTGCAAAATATTCCTCCCTTACTCAACAATCAGACCTTTTGCAATTAAATAATCCTTTCCTGTATCTCTCATCACTTCCTTTAGACTATTAAATGTAGGATGTCCTCCCTCTAAAATTACATCCTCTGTAACATCCTCTGTCATCTGCAAATTATCAATATTCCTCAAACTGATTGTTTTTGATGTTTTTCCAAGTTTAAAATCCATTTTTAGTTCATCATAATCAAATCCTTCAATTTGGACTACATCACCATATGTTATT
This sequence comes from uncultured Roseburia sp., assembly GCA_964390485.1. GTDB lineage: Bacteria > Bacillota > Clostridia > Lachnospirales > Lachnospiraceae > Roseburia. Next base: position 23,596 of record CAYMIS010000006.1, read on the forward strand.
GCCCCATTTCTCCACTCATTAAGTTCTCTCGCTTTATTTCGTAAAAAGCCAACCGGCTTTCTTATTATAACCTCCTTACTTGTCTCATTAGTATTATGATTTAGTCCAAATCTTTCAGCTTCCTCTGCTGGAATTTCGTATTGAATAAATCTTAACGCTTTTAAAACTCCTTGTTCAAAAAATCTATTTAAAACCAATTTGGGAACCACAATTCCCATCTCGAATCTCAGTTCAGGATCTATGGATTTTATCATATCATTCAATTTCCTATTTAAAGCCAACTTTATTCCATAATTACCTATTGTTTGTAAAATCAAAATTCCATTATCACATTCCCCTGCCGGAACACATAATGCAAATCCAAATGGCATTACATCTGCTTCTGTTTCTGTTCTTCTATGAGAAACCACACCAGTTCTACTATCAACTATTTCGGATTGGATTCCATATTCTCCAGTTTTAACTCTAGCAAACAAAGCGCTATACCGTTCTTGTCCATCATTATTTGCAAATGTTTCACTTTCATTTTGGTCAAAACAAAATACTCGCTCTGATGCCCTATCATCACTATATGCGTTATTTGCCAAAGCAATACTTTCACCTATTGCATCAATAACATTTCGTCCCAATACATTATGCAACTCCAATCTCTGATTCCTTGAATCCTTTACACAAAAACCATATGCCACCAATCCTATCATTTTCATCTTTTCTACACTCTCCCAACGTTTTTCTTTCATTATACTACATCAATCTTAATATGCAAGAAAAACTTGAGACAATTGTCAATATATGTCGATTTTATTTTGGATGTCTGCGCTATTTTATTATATGCCATAATGCAATTATTTACTATAGTTCTTTCGAACAAACATTCGGCAATATTTTTGTTTATTTTCATCAAAATACCACCAGCATTTTCTACTGGTGGCATCTATTACATATTCTCTATTCATCATTCGGCTCAGCGACGCTATTGTTATGTGATTATTATAGCAAATATCTATTTTTCAATCAAATTATAATCACCTTTCAATCATCTTGGTGTCTTTGCCAATCAAATGCCATTTCTCTTGCCTCATCATAATCCATCCCCTCTTCTATTGCTATATCAAACATTCGTTCCCCCTCTCCATCCAATCCATCGGGTGCCTCGTCATCCACCCCAAAAACAATTCCATCCATCGTTCTTTTCCCTTTGCAATTTGGATATCTAATACAACCCCAAAATTTAATTTTCGGTCCCTGTCGTTCTACCATGCTACTCCCGCAAATAGGGCAAATAATACTTTCATCCATAAAACCTTTCTCCTTCCGATACTGCTCGACTTCTACCAGTGACTCATAAAAGCTGTTTCTCCCTTTTCTTTTAAACGCAAGATACTCTTTCTTGACTAATCATTATATATGTAGATACTGACTGTGGTGCCCATTCATGGTTAAATCTAGCATTAACCTCCGCTCTGACATATTTTAGTTCTGACTCTCCCTCACTAGTCCAAATGATTGCCATTATCTGTTCTTCACAATCTGATAGTTTTACCATGCTTTATCCTTTCCGGTATTAAAATACCGACCATCAAATATTGACGGCTGGCAAAAGCAATTACTTATGTATTTTTATAGCTATCTCTCATTTTTTTCATTTGTGTTCGACCATGAGGTATATCGCCTGTTCCATCTATAACCTCACCTTCATAATCTCCCAATAACGGTTTTACTCGGCTCATGTACCAATTATTTTTGCTCATTGTTGCACTCGCCTTTCTTTCATAATTATACGGAGCGAATCTCGTATCTTTTCCTGCCCTTATCACGATTCTGACACCCTCTCTGTCAAAAATCTGTTCTTCAAGTTCAGATGCTGTAATACTAACTACTTCATTCTCGTTGCCCATAGTATACCCCTTTCTTCTTTTGATGAATAAATTATACCACTACATTCATAATTTTTCAATCCTCAAACTACAAATATATCAAAAAAAAGAGCCAGTCTCCCAGCTCTCACTTACTACTTCAAATCCTCTTTCAATTTCTCAACATCCCCATCATACAGGAACTCAATCATACCCTTAAGCTGCTCCCGGCGGTACTCTTCCAGAGTAACTGTTGGAGTATAATACCAATATCTCCCCTGCTTGCGTCCGATAAGATATCCCTTTTTAACTAAACGTGCCAGGAATGTTGAAACTGTCTGAGGCTTCCACTCTAAATTATGTTTTTCGTTCACAGCAAGCATTACCGTTCGTAAATCCGGTTCTTTTTCGCACTCCCAAACTACTTTTAAAACCTTTTCTTCACAATCTGATATTTTAACCATTTGTTTTCCTTCTTTCATTAACTACTTTCTTCGTTAGCTGTATAGTAGCACTACATTGATAATTATTCAACTACTTCTTTGCTAAAGTTTATTTTAGCTGTCCTGTGTAGATATGACATTTAATACGTTTTCAATGATATGTGAGTAAAATAAATCTACAAATTCCTCTAAAGGAACAGCTCCTTCATATTCTCCATCCACTACAAGCATGCATTCAATACCTAAGTCGATTCCCATTACTTCGAGTGCTTTATCTGCAGCTTCATGCACTACTGTTTTTGTATCTGCGTACTCACAGCCAAGTGAAAATATTTCCTTTAATTCTTCTATATCTTTTTCTGATAATTTACTCATTTTTCTACCTCTCTAAAATTCAGTTTAGTTAGTTACTTTTTTCAAAAACCGAACAACCATCTACATATCTTTGCAAGCTATAATCAACATGAAAACACCCATCCCATTCACTTTTTTCATTCTGACACATATTGGATTGTGCAGGATATGCTACACATTTACTATGCTTGCATTTATTGCAAAGCCCGTTGTAATGCAAATTTCTATCTTCATCCACAACTATTATTCCTAACTCAATTGCATCTGATAACGTCATGTACTCACTCCTTGTCTAAATTCTTATTTTCCTGCTCCACCAACTGTTCTAATTGGTTCGGATATTTTCCCTAATCTCTCAATAATCTTCTCGATGCTATCTGCATATCACACCTTGTTATCCTCGCATTAAATCAAACATTGTAATTTGCTCATTGTTTTCTTTGATTTTGCAAAACTCTATTTTCGTTTCTGATACATCCTCATTTACTCCGACATAGGAAATTACATCCTTTATTGGATAAATCAAATGCTCATATCTATCTGATGTAATGAAATCTGCCATTACCGAGCCTTTTTCAATTTTTAGACCACCTAGCCGAACTGTTCTTTTCCCTGGGAACCCAATATCAGATAATTTGTATTCCGACTTTACATCAACAGAAATTTTGTATTTTGGTATGAACTGCTGGGAAAATTCACCCGTATGGTCATACTCTAAAAACCCTGCTGTGGTATGCATTATTGGAATAGATAGGCTTCTTGTTTGACAATCAAACGCATCAAATCCTTTTAAAACTGCTTCTCCCGAGTTTTCATAAACTCTTTTTCCTTCTTGCCAATCTACGAACTTTCTAACAGTAAATTTTTCTCCTAATTTACATGGTAGATAAATTATCACTCTTACACCCCTTTTCTACAATGCCTACTCTGCTTTCTGAAGCTTCTCTAATAACTTATAACACTGTGTTTTCTCAAAATCATTTATGCGATTGTATTCATTCAATATGTCGCAAATAAACTTCTCCATTTTGCAATTGGCACAATGCTCGTCCAATTCTTCCTGTTCCATTTCTCTTGGAAACCGACAAAGGTGATCACACATATGCTCCATCATTTCTGTCGTAAGTGCATCCATTACTTTTTTACCTCCGCTAAAGTCTGCTTTACCATTTCCTAAATCGCAAATGATAACTGCTCTTTGCTGTCATCTATTCTCATATTCTTGGTTCGTTCACATCGACATAACTCCGGTAAATTAGCTTTAACCAGCGCGGCTGGAATAGGTGGACACACGGCATTTCCACATCTTCGCACCTGCTCACTTCTCGGATATGCCTTACCGGTATAATCCCGGTCAATGATATAGTCATCTGGGAATCCCTGACATCCATACAGTTCCTTTGGTTCAAGCATCCTCAATCCGATGTCTACAATCTGATAATCCACACCTGCAATTGTCACAAGTCCAAATCTATCCTGCGCTGTTACAGTGTCTAACGGATTTTTAATATCTTGCCCTGTTCCTTGTCCATAATATTTGATAAGAAATGCACGTACTTCCCCGAAATGTCCGTCTCCAGCAGTAATAGTCGGGATTGGCTTTGTAATATCTTTACCATCACAATTATTGTTCATCTGAATTAATGTTGCTGCACATACACTGTTGTGATCCCATGCTGTTACTGTTGGTAATGGATTCTCCAACGTATCTCCTGCACCCTTATATCCACCATCATAGTACTTATGTAAGAAAGATGTTACCAATCCATATCTATTAGAACCATCAACTGTCATAATCGGATTTTCAATAGTCTGTCCTCTTACATCACTCTCAGATGTTTCAGAATGGTACTGAATAAGGGTAGGACTAATTAAACACTGCTGATTTCCTGTCGTAATGGTGTGTAACGGTTCATCCGCCTTACCGCCCGGATGATTGGTTGTATTGGTTCCCATATATGGGGCTAATTTAGGCTCCACTATTCCAAAACCATGTTTACCAGTAATAGTATTCAATGGCTCATTTGCGCTCCTACAGTAATCCGATTTTGCTCCACTATGATTTACCTGCACAATGAATGGTTCTGAATTATCAAGAACAAATTTCTTCAATCCTCTTGCAATACGCTCCATTGTCTTAGGTGCCAATGGACGCACAGCCCGGATACCGTACTTCTCTTTAATTTTTTCCGCAGTATCAAAGATACTCGGACATGGTAGAGAGAAATCAATCTGTGTATATGCTCCAACATAAGGCTCTAACAATCCGGCTTTTACCGCTTCGCTATCTGCCGGTGCATGAGTAGGCTCTGGCCACACAATTGGTCTGCCATCACACCGAGCAATCATGAAGAATCTCTTCCGCATTGTCGGTGCTCCAAAATCGGCAGCAACCAGTTCCCGAAACTCAACCACATATCCCAAATCCTCAAGCTGGCTAATGAACTTTCTGAACGTCACTCCCTGCTTTGCTTTTATTGGTCTATGGCTTCGATTTAATGGTCCCCACGTTTTAAACTCTTCTACATTCTCCAACATGATTACATCCGGTCGCACAGTTCCAGCCCATCTAAGAGCAACCCATGCAAGACCTCTGATGTTCTTATCTTTTGGCTTACCACCTTTTGCCTTACTGAAATGCTTGCAATCCGGTGAAAACCAGGCAAGAGCTACCGATCTGCCTTTACAAGCTTCCACCGGATTAACATCCCAAACACTTTCACAGTAATGCTTTGTGCTTGGATGATTCGCCTTGTGCATCTTTATTGCTTCCGGATCATGATTGATTGCTATATCAACACTGATTCCAGTTGCCATTTCTATTCCGGTAGAAGCACCGCCGCCACCGGCAAAGTTGTCTACTATTAACTTTCCATCTATCATTTTTCATTCAAGGAACCGGATATCCATTAAGCGCGCGGTTCGGCTCCTTTTTTATTATTGTAGTTTTGCTTACATTGTGTTACGATTAACTTATCTAACCAAAGAGGAGGGTATATCTATGTCTGATAACTCAACAAATAACTTTAGTCTGCTAAATGCAGAGTTCCCAGAATCTATAGACAATGCACTTAAGAATCTTACTGACTTGCCATCACAAAGTGTTGGACAAACACTGTCTGATTGCTGGTTTCTAGTATTTGGCGGAATTTCTCAATTAGCAAACAAGCGTAAACTTAAATATGCCAAAGCCTTAGAGGAATTCAAAAAATCTCTTGAAGAAAAGGTTTCTTCGATTCCAAAAGAAAATCGTTTGGATGCAAACACTCAATTAGTCATGCCTGCACTTGAAAATGTTAAGTATTGTGTTGAAGAGAAGGAATTGCGTGAAATGTTTGCGAATCTAATATCTGCCTCACTAGATAGTCAACGCCAAAACTATGTTCATCCATCGTTTGCCGAGATACTAAAAACCCTCACACCACTAGATGCTCAAAACCTAATGCTAATCCGTGCAAATTATCAACTTCCAATTTGCAATATCATACAAGAAGCAGATAATATCCCAAATTTATATTCCGTCATTCTTCAAAATTTATTTTTAATGAATCCCGATAACAAGGTTTATGAGCAACAATCCTTATCCATAAGTTCATTATTGAAGCAAGGGCTTATTGAAATTCCTAGGGGAGAGGTAATTTCAAACGCAAATACATATCTCGCTTATGAACATTGTGATGAATTATTACAACTACAAACCGTCTATCAAAGTGCGAAATTCTCCTTGCAAAAAGGTCTTGTAAGATTAACCCCTCTCGGGCATTCATTTTTAGAAATCTGTTGTCCTGATTGACTCTTTTAACATTTTAATCATATCCTCCATATAGCTATCTATTACCCTCATATAATAGATAGCTATAATTCTGTTAATTATTATTGATACTACAACTGAACATAGGCAACTTGCCATAATACATTTCATAAATTTTCACCTTCCATTTATTCTTTTGACACTAGTGATTTTCGCCCTTCTTCCGGCATATCACTACTAAGATACCTTTACTCATTCTGCACCATCCTCTCTAATGCTTCCTGTGCTTCGGTTTCACTAAAATATATACTCTTTTCAAACTGTGTCCTTGTTACCATTTTGCTAAATTCAGTCGTATCAATGGATATGTATAACTCACTCGGATATTTAAATTTATCCATAAAATCCTCGTCCTCTTCGTTATACTGCTTTCCCAAACGGAATCCTGTTACTATTCCATTGCAGACCTTTTTGAAATTCACGAACCATACTGTATCTCCAACCTTGCATGGTGGCAACTGCGCTTTCAATCTTTCTACTTCTTCGCATTTCTCCTGATAGAGTTTATCAATTTCCAGGAGCTGTTCCGGCAGTAATCCCAACTCCTCATACGCTGTCAGCCTCTCACAAATATCAAACGTAAACTGGCACTTCTCACATTCTTCTCTGGATTCCATCCCAAAGCACTCTCCTTCAAAGCACTTAGGATAATATGCATTCCCTTCCGGTCCTCTGGTTGTTAATCTATCCATTTCTCTCCCTCCGTTTCAACTCACGTTCACAAGCTGCTATTCTGCTCTTATCCTTACCGTTACGCCCTCTCATAACTTCCAGCGCAATCCTTATCTGATTCCCGGTTGCCCTGGATAATGCAGATTTAAAATTACAATCCTCCGCCGGAAGTTCTGTAATACTTTTTATCGCATCCATGTACATCTCTACTCTCTACCTCCTGTTTGCTTACGTTCCTCTAACATTTTTCGATATACAACCGCATAAGGTTCTGCTTTTAACTTCTCAATACTTTCACTCTTGCAGTGTTTTTCAAAAGTGTCATATTTCTGCTGTTGCCGTTCTGCCTTGGTTAATTTACGCTTGAATTTTCCGTCTATCTGATCTATTTCCATCTATTCTCCCTTTTCCTCTAACCGGTATTTTCATTTGCAGACGTAGTAAGCAGCATCTTCTCCAAATCGTCATAATCATAATTACGCTGTGAAAAATTGTTAAACGCATTCTTCTTAGCTGTTTCTGCTTTCTTAACCGGTGCACTATTTTGTGTACGTGATAACCATCCGTTTAAAAACCTCTTTGCTCCATTCCTCGTCTTGCGGTTCTTGGGATTCGATAAGCACCATGCTTCAATCGAACGTATCTCCTGCCTTACATCAATTGCCGGATAGAGCTGCTGGTATGTTTCCACGTCGTTCTCCGTAATTATGTATTCAGAACCATCGTTCAGTAGGAATTTGCCGGCACAAGGCGATTCGTCAGAATCCGCCGGTGCAGAAATCTTTTTAACATTTACATTATCATTTACATTTACATTATCATTTACATTAGGTTCGCACTTGGTTTCAACTTGGTTAGCGTTTGGTTCTTGCTTGGTTGTGTCTTGGTTCTTACTTGGTTTTCTTCCACCGCTTTTCCCATTGATATATCTCTGATTATTTTTATCAATCTGAGGCTTCGCCATAACGTAAATAGTTTTTTCTATTCCAGTGCTTTGCGGCACAATTTCATCCAAACCATAGTTCATCAATGTGCACACTGCTTTTTTGAATTCTTCCGGGGGTAAATCCTTAACCGCTTCATAGAAGCTTCTGTAAAAAACCATGCTGTCTCGCACTGCATCATCCCCCTTCTAACTCTTTCAGCAATTCTTTTAAAGGCATCTTTGCCTGTTCTTTGGTCAACTCTGTAATCGTGACCTCAATTCTTGGATTTTCCTTATCCACGAAAATATCATGGTAAAAATGAGGAATGCAGCTTCGATTATCTTCTGCAAGAACGTGTGTCTTTGTAAGACTATCCTGAATAAACTTTGTTGCACAGGAAAGAATATTGTCACCATCTCGCCTACAGTCACGCTCATAAAAACGATAATAAATAAGCACTGGTGTTTCTCTATCAATCCGAACTCCCGGCAATTGCTGCCGGATAGACCAAATAAAAGTATCCTCATTGTCACGTTTCATTCTGCCACCCTTCTGGTAATTCGTCCGGTTAGCAGCGGTATATGTATTAAGTCCATCCAGCCTGCCTAAAATGGTAAATTTATACTCCATTCACACTGTCCCCCAGATTCAATTGTGCATTGCAATCATTAATCTGCTCTGCAAGATAAGCCGGCAGTGTATAACAATCAATAAACTCATGTGCATCGGCTAAATTCTTCCGTTTCAAAGCCTTATAACTCTTTGCCTTACCTTCTTCATCATAGATACCAAATTCGCGTTTTAACTGACTGTAGATGTCTGTATATACTTTCTGACGAAGCGGCTTATCCTTATATGCTTCTGAACGTTTGCCGCCCAGCATTTCTACTCCCTTACGCTTTACATGAGCCGAAATCTCGTCTGATTCTGCCCCAAACAATGGCATGTCCTGTTCCAGATGCTCCATGCGCTTTTCAACCTTGGTTACTCGCTTATCAACTGTAATGACCGCTTTCAGTTCCGGGGATAATCCGTCAAGTAAATTGCTGTGATTGAAATAGGAATCCACCAACCTGTCGTATACTTCCCAGGCAGTATCCGTGTTTAAGGATTTTGCATGAAGAAATGCTCCTTTTTCTGTCCAGAGATACAAAATTGATGTAAACTTAAGGGTATCGTCATTTTGACGATTCGCTTTAAATTTTTTCAACTCGTCACCTGTCAAGCAAATAAAATGCTTACCCTCTACATATTTTCCCTTGTTTCTTTCAAAATTTTTAGAAACAACCTTTGCATCTGTTCCATATGCTTCCGCAATTTGCTGTGTTGTTAAAACTCTAATGTCTCTATATTCTGTAATACTTAAATTAGTCAATTAATACTCCTTTCCTTCGGGGTGACCAGCTCCCCCGGAGTTATCCCATGGCTTTCAATTCGTGATATATTATGAAATCCGCACAATAGTTTCTTTCGCCTTCCAGCAGGTGTTTCAACCAAAATCCTTTACTGCAATTCCGTAAACTTTGTACATTTGCCGGAATCGTATTACTCCCATCTGATGTGCTACTGTATGGTGCTCTCTGCATAGACATATCTTCCGATAAGAGGAATCGTCCACTTTTGTTCTGTCATTTCCCATACCAATAGCATCTTCATGATGAATCTCTCCATCTTTGCCACATATCGCACACTTCTTATTCATAATGCAGTAATAAAGATATCTGCCTATGTCATCTGTTCTATTTATTGCACTCTCTGACAGTGGTATTCCCTCTTCTAAGGAAAACTCTAATATGGTATTGATAAATTCTCTTGCCATGTCCATAGAACAGTTAGACAGACTAAAATACGCATCGCCTGTACGAATCATGTGCTGATACTTCAATATCTCTTTCATTTCTTCCGGAAGATACCCTGTATAATCTGCAATATCTCTGATTGTTGCGTAGGCTTTTTTTCTTTGCTCTGCTGAAATGTGACGTCCATCATCAAAACGTATCTCCGCGTTTTTTATCCTCTTGCGTTTGAAAATATCACCCAAGCGCATTTGTGGAATAAATATCTTTAAATATGTTCCATCCTTAACTTCTTTGTACTGCAAGATATTAACTAATCCATGCATTACTTATCACCAACTTTTTTACCAGCCTTTGATGCAATGGTAACCTCCAGTTTTCTCATGCATTTATTCCACTGGTCAATATCCATCTCCTGCAATGTATTTACATGAAATAATTCAACAATATCATCCATAGGTACTCTTGCTTCTTCCAACTTTTTTAGTAATACTTGGTACTTAATATCATCAATCTTTTGTGTTGAATATTTTTTAAAAACAATGTCCATGTTCTGATTTACAATTTCCAGTTCATCTATTTTATGATCCGATGTGTATGTAATCAGATTTACTGCAAACTTATCTCTTGTCGTAGCTTTCCCATTTCCATCTACCTTAATATTGCAAGATTTAGAATCAATCCAAATAAATGGTGCTGTATAAAGTTCCCTTCCTATTCCATGTTTTACGCATGCACGTTTAAATGCATCAGATGCCCTTCCTTTTTCTTTCGCAGTATAAGATGCGGTTCCGACGTCCTCTTTTGAAATCCACATCTTTTTTTCATCATCCCATGCAGATATAATGCAATATAAATCTCCATCAATTACCTCATATTTATCCTGCCATCCAAGTGAACCATACTTATCATCCAGTCTTTTCTGTCCATCTCTTGATGTAACATATAAAAGTAACGATAATCCTTTTTCTGATATCTGCTGTACCCGACAGCTTATTTCATTTGCTTGCAATAATGTATTTTCCAAATGTATATACCTCTCAATCCTCGATATAAACTTTCATATCATCCAGGCAGCTATCGCAGTAGAAATCCCCTCTAATCTGCACCGCAGAATCATCCTGTATGTGCTCCCCACAGCAAATGCATCTTGGTCGGCGTTCTAACCACTGTGTCTGCCTTCTGTCTCTTTCTTCCAAATCCAATCTGTCCGGTGCTATCTCATTCATTGCTCTTTACTTCCATTCCCAGAATCTGTCGTAAGTCATCATATGAACCATATTTTTCGTTCGCTTTCAGATACCGTTTAACAACTGCTAACTCTGCCTCTGCCTTACATTTCTCCTGATAATCATTCAATGGTACATATATCAAGTTCTCATTCATTTCAAAAATTCCTCCATTCTCATTTGCTTATAATCTGTAGACCTTACCATCCGGTCTAATTCTTTTTCTCGCTGCCGCTCACTGTCCATTTCTTCTGCGCAATCATCACACAAGCGTCCCTCTCCGGGGTCTAATGAACATCCGCAACGCTCACACTCCTTTAAAATCATAAATTCACCTTTTCAAATTCATGCTTTCATGTTAAAATTGGATATAGAAATACCTTGTATTTCCACATTGATAGCACCAGAACTCGCCAAAGTATCTATGGTGCTATTTTTTTGTTTCTGTAATACATACCGCTGTTCCAACTTCACAACTCGTAACCTTAAACTCGAATCCGCCATCTTCCGCTTCCGATTTATGTCCGGATAAATACAGGGCGGCTCTTGTTAATGCGGAATAATCCGTTAAAGTTGTAAGATTTCTCACTTTAATCGTCCCCAATGGTCTCACTCCCTTCTTATAATTTCATTATCCGAAAAATCTCTTCATCGGTAGCGTTTAATTTATTTAGAATAGTTACTAATTCCGCATAACTGAACAATCCCTTGTCCAAGCGATTCTTAAAAGCTGGCTGAGAAATTCCAATCATTTCACCCATATCAGCTTGTTTAAGGTGCATCGTGCGCATCCGTCCAGCAATCCACTCGCACAGGTCCTTTACCATATACTCTTTTTTCTTCAAGGCTACTCTAGGCATACTGCTCACACTCCCTTCTATTATTCGCTTGTAGTTTTTACTTCGCATGTGGTATAATCTCCTTACAGGCTCTGCCAAGCCAAGTACAAAAGAAAGGAGACTTATTATGGCAGCATACATGATTACCTACGACCTCAATTCGACTGGTCAAAAATACTCTGATGTTATTGAAGCCATTAAAGACGCTTCCACTGGCGCATGGTGTACATATTGGAAATCATCCTACATGATTAAATCCAATCTCACAGCAGACCAAATTTCCGATAAAATAACACCACATCTTGACCAGAATGACCGTATGATAATTGTCGAGGTAAAAACCACTAACTACCAAGGATGGTTGGAAAAAAGCGAATGGGACTATATAAAAAAGAACATCCTTAATTAGGATTGTTGCATTTTTCTTTATTTCCCAATCTTTTTCCGTTACTATCTTCGTGAACAAAGGCTATATTAATTTCACGATTTTTAAGAAGAAGATTCTCTATACGCTTCAAAGTACTGTCAATGCTTTGGAGCGTTTTTTCTGTCGTCGGTTTCTTAATTTCTAACGCTTCTTCTGGTGTCACTCTTCTCACTCCCTTCCATGAATTATTTTGTTTCTGGCTCTTCTGTTTTGAAGTGGTAGCCCACACTTGTCTTTTCACTATCCCAGTCTTATAATTTCTATACAGGTAGTTGTCGCTACCAAGTAATTCAGAAAGGAAAGCACTATGAAAAAACATGTTGATGTATCAGGCTTTTGCCCTGCACAAAATTGCGACTATGAAATTTCTGTTACATATGCATCTATCCGTTCCTTAGGTACAAATGAAAGCTATCGAAAAATAGATGCAGAATGTGACTATGTTTCAATGAATCCTTGTGAATACGCTAATTCATGCCCTGTCTTCACATCTGCTCCGCATGTTCTTAAATTAACCCTTTTTCACATATTAATGGCTCGTTGGTTTCTCTCCTTATCCGAAGGCAACCATTAACAAGAAAACGACGGGTCATTTTTGTGTGATACCTTTTGTGGTATTGGCAAAACCAAAATAATTTCAATTGAATCTCCTTTCTATGTAGTCATTTTGTCTACGTTTTTGGCAAAAAAAATTCTTTCTTTTTCTTTAAGAGATGTAATTTTTAAAACATCACAAAGAATCTTTATTTCTTCTGCCTTAAACTGGCTTCGATTTTCCACTTTTTTCTGAAGCCCAAACGTCGTAATTCCAAGTTTTTCAGCAATATATCCTTTTCTCAGTCCTGACGCTTCGATAATTTTTAATAGTTCCTGGGTATCTGTCACTATCCCACCTCCTTATTTTCGTGTAGTCATTTTGTCTACACCTGCATCTTACAATACTGTTCAACTTTTGTCAACATGTTTTTAAATAAATGTTGAACTTTTTTCTACAACATGCTATTATGTTCTTGCGGAGGTGAACAATATGAATATAGGAAGTAGAATAAAACATAGACGAGAACTATTGGATATGTCCCAAGATGAATTGGCGAAGAAAGTTGGATATAAATCTCGGTCTTCTATAAATAAGATAGAAATTGATGGCAGAGGTCTTCCGCAAAGCAAGATTGTTGCTTTTGCGAACGCACTCGATACAACCCCGGCTTATTTAATGGGTTGGGAAGATGATGATTCACAGCGAACGATTCATAATAGCGCAGTATCCTTCGCTTCAATTTACAATACCTTTGGTTACGAAGTATATCTTTTGTGTGACACGTACTTAAGCCTTGCCGATGATGGCAAACAGCTCTTAATAGAATATGCTAACTTTTTAATGAAACGTGAAAGAGGAAATGATTTTAAAATGATGTCAGAAGAAGAAGCAAAAAATGCATTTACTCCAAATTTGATTAATACGTATTCATTTGTATCAAAAGATTCTGTTTCCACAAACGAATATACAAATAGTCTACCAAAACTCAATGCTGCACACGCAGACAATTACGAAGACGCACTAGAAGAACTCAAGAAGCAAGAAGAAGATATTATGGACGATGAAAACTTCTAGTCCAAATTATAGTACAGTGTACGAATACAATATTGATATGGAGGTGGTAAATTGACAACATACGACGAACTTTTAATAGAAGCAGATGCAAATAATCTGATAATCAAAGAAAAGCCTCTTCCTATCAGCAAGGGACGCATCAAAGGAAACCGCATTGCTATTAGAAGTGGTATGACAGAAACCGAAAAGACCTGCATTCTGGCAGAGGAACTTGGACACTATTATACTACTGTCGGTGACATCCTCAACCAAAATACAACCGAAAACCGGAAACAAGAACATAAAGCCAGAGTTTGGGCATACAGAAACGCTTTAGATTTAACGGATATAGTATCTGCCTATAAATACGGTTGTGCAAACCGGTATGAAATAGCAGAATATCTGAATGTCACTGAAAGCTTTCTGATTGATGCAATTAAACATTACAAGAACCAGTATGGTTTATATGCGAAAGTTGATAAATACTTAATTTATTTCGAACCTCTTGGAGTTCTCGAATTAAATGTGTAGAATCTTCTATATATGCATGATAACTCTTAATATTAACAATGAAAGAAGGTATATTATTATGGGCTTATTTGGTGGAAAAAAAGAAAAAAAGAACTTTGAAGGCCTCACCATTTACACTGCATTTCATCACATTAACGGACTACCTATTGCTGAAAATATGTTATGTGAAGTATTTTCTTATCAAGATAGAATAGAATTTAAGGCAGGAGCAACCGAATTTAAATTATCAAGAAACAAAATAATTGATATGTGCATTACAACTGATACAGAAATAGAAAAACAAATGGTTTCAAGTGCAGGGAATGCACTAACTGGCGCAATGCTCTTTGGGACATTAGGAGCAATTATTGGTGGAAGAGTGAAAACCAAGACCATAAAATCAAGTACTGATTACTTAATCATTACATACCAAAGTGAAGACGAATTAAAATACATTGGCTTTGATACTAAAAATAATCCACCTTCTGCAATAAAATTAGTGAAAGAATTTAAACAACATAGTTCTTCTTCAAGTGTTCAAATTGAACTATAAAAATACCTTGTCAAAATTTAAGAAGCAACTACCCATGGTAAATAACTTTTCTAATTTAATTTTGTAGATTTTACTACACATATGTGATAATATTCAATTATTACAAACAACGAAAGAAGGTATATTTTCATGGGACTATCTGACATTTTTAACGCATCGAAAATTAAGGAAGAAAATGAACGGCTTAAACAACTTATGACTCCTGAAATGCAAGAGGCTATTAATCTCCAAAAGCATATCAGTGATTTGCAAAAACAAGCAGATTCTTTACAGAAAAATATCGAGAGCAAAGGTCATGAACTTCAAAAGGTATACAACAGAATTGAAGAATGCAAATCTAAATTAGTTGTAATGGACGAAGATATTCTTTTTCAAGAATTTGCACTCTACACACCTAAATATGATTTTTGCAACTCTGATGAATATAAACAACGTTTATCTTCCATACGTGATGAGCAAAAACGTTTAATAAAAGCAGGTACTGCTGTATCCGGAGATATGAACTGGACAGTGAATGGTAGTAAGGCTCAAGGTAATAAAATGGTAAAAGATATGCAAAAACTTCTTTTAAGAGCCTTCAATAGCGAATGTGACGAAACGATTAGCAAAGTTAAATATAATAATATCGAATCTTCTGAAAAGAGGATTTCGTCGTCTTGTGAGGCTATTTCAAAACTTGGAAACATGATGCATATTGCTATATCTCAGGCATATTACAACCTAAAAATACAAGAATTGTATTTATCATTTGAATATCAGCAAAAAAAACAGGAAGAAAAAGAAGCTGCCAAAGAAGCACGTGCAGAGATGCGCGAAGCTGCGAAACTCCAAAAAGAAATTGACGAACAACGAAAGAAAGTTGAAAAAGAGCAAACTCATTACAAAAATGCTCTCTTGCAGGTATTAAAACAAATAGATGCTTCAAACATGGTATCCGAGGATTTACTAGAAAAAAAATCAGAACTCGAAAAACAATTAGATGAAATCGAACTAACTATTAAAGACTTGGATTATAGAGAAGCAAACCAAAGAGCTGGATACGTTTATATTATTTCCAATATAGGGGCATTTGGAGAAAATGTATATAAAATAGGAATGACACGTCGCTTAGAGCCTCAGGAACGTGTGGATGAACTTGGTGATGCATCAGTGCCTTTTAACTTTGATGTTCATGCAATGATTTTCTCAGACGATGCTCCAGCCTTGGAAAATGCTCTACATAAGGCTTTTGAAAACAAAAAAGTAAACATGGTAAATCAGAGACGCGAATTTTTTAATGTAACATTGGAAGAAATCAAAGAAGTAGTTCGTCAAAACTATGATAAAACAGTTGAATTTATTGATACACCAGATGCTCAACAATATCGAGAAAGTCAAAAGTTGCGTCATACCATATAAAAATTAAAAACCGCCCCAGTGCTACCAACACCAGAGCGGCAAGCATATCTCCGAGAAGATACACGTCAAATTCAATTCATATTGTATCATTCCCGGAGCAGCCACGCAAGCGGAACAATTGTTCTTCGCTGGCTGTTATTTTTATACACTTTTTTAGAAAGGGATGATATTATGAAGATTGAAAAATTACCTTCCGGCTCTTACCGGATACGAAAAATGTATAAAGGCAAGACCTATACAATCGTAACAGAATACAAACCAACGCAAAAAGAAGCCTTACAGCTTATGGCTGCGGAACTGGACAAGGTAAAATCAAGTGTCCAGCACATGACCTTTGAAACCTCTGCAAAGAAATACATGGAAATCAAAGCAAATGTGCTTAGTCCATCTTCCATTGATGGATATTCAAGCGTCCTGCGCAATCTGTCAGAAGAATTTACAAACATGAACATTAATGATATTACTGCCATTGATATTCAAAAAGAAATTAACGACTACTCTTCTACGCGTTCACCTAAAACAGTACGCAATGCTCACGGCTTTATATCAGCTGTTTTAGGAATGTTTAGACCGGAGTTGAATATTTCCACCACCTTACCGCAAAAACGCAAGAATGACGAATACATTCCTTCAGACGAGGATGTAAAACGGATTCTTGAAAGAGCAAAAGGAACACGCTATGAGATACCTCTCTTATTAGCAACGTTCGGTCTTAGGCGCTCAGAAATATGTGCGCTTACAGTTGATGACTTAAACGGAAATACATTAACAATAAACAAAGCCTTAGTAAAAAATGAAAATGGTAAATTTGTGATTAAATCCACTAAGACAACCGCCGGTACACGAGAAATATATATTCCCGATTATCTGGCAGACCTAATCAGAGAAAAAGGAGAAATCTACACACACTCTCCTAATCAGATATACGAAAACCTCTGCAAGTACCAAGAAGAACTTGGGATACCTCATTTCAAACTCCATGCACTTCGACATTATTACGCATCCATGTCTCACTCCCTGGGCATACCGGACAGTTACATCATGGCATCCGGTGGCTGGAAGTCTGACAATACATTAAAATCTGTTTATCGCCATGCTATGGACTCCAAAAAAGAAGAAATGCAGGAGTTTGCAGCTCAATATATCACTGAATTAATATCTACTAACTCATGACAAAATTCATGACAAAAAAAGTTATTTTCATGACAAATTTTCAATAAATACAATCAATATTTTTAAGCAAATAAAAAGCCGGAAACCGTTGATTTTTCTAACAAATCACGTATTTCCGGCATTTCTTAACGAATGGACCTGACGGGAATCGAACCCGTGTCCAAAAACCAATCCCCTGTCCTTCTACGAGCATAGTCAGTTATTTAACATTCCCTCCACTATCCGGGAACAGACACCCTGATAGTTTTAGTAGCTTCATAATACGCCCATCGGTGCAAAGCTTAGCCGATGTCGTTTCCTACAGAGTCGAAGCCTGGGTCCTAAAGTGTAGGTGCTCTAGGTTAGACTGCTGCAACTAGGCAGCGTATGCTAAATTATCTTCAGCGTTTAATTTTAAGTTTGGAATTTAACGCATCCCCTGCGACTCGCTTCTCCAGCTTCATGATCCCTGTCGAAACCATTACAAGCCCATAATATATGCTATGTTTTGATAACATAACTGCTATACATTCTGCAGCAGCAAAATAAAATATATACTGCTGCATCCTGCTATAGATTTCTAATTTTAAATTCACGCTCTGCTTCTCTGCGAATATCCTTTTTGGCAATGTCGTGACGCTTATCGTAAAGCTTTTTACCTTTTGCCAGTGCAATCTCAACCTTTACCAGACTGCCTTTAAAGTATACCTCTACCGGAACGATTGTATAGCCCTGCTCTGCAATCTTGCCCACCAGTTTGCGGATTTCTGCTTTATGCATCAGTAACTTCTTAGGACGAAGTGGATCTTTGTTAAAAATATTCCCCTTCTCATAGGGACTGATGTGCATGCCATAAATAATAACTTCGTTATTCTCAATACGGACAAAAGCTTCCTTTACACTACATTTTCCCATTCGTAAAGATTTTACTTCGGTACCATGCAGTTCTATACCAGCTTCATATTTTTCTTCAAGAAAATAGTCATGGTAGGCTTTTTTATTATTCGCTATTAACTTTTTTTCTATCTTCGCCATGCTACTTCCTCCTGCCCAGTATAATGTCCTTGGACATTATAACCTACTTTCTTTTCTTGTGCAATACACATTCTACTGACTTTTTTCAACATTTCTTCCAAAATTGTGATAGATAATTTGAAGCTATCAGCCTATACTTCTTCTCCGGTATCACAATCTTCCCGTAGCACACGGAAATCAATTGTCCTTAAAAGTTTATCTGTGGCAGTTGCCATTACTTTTACCTTCTGTCCTAACTTATAACGTCGATTCGTTGTTTCCCCTGCCAGTTCGTAGGTTGCTTCTATATAATGATAATAATCATCCGTTAAAGTAGTAACGTGAACCAATCCTTCGATTGTATTTGGCAGTTCCACATAAAATCCATATTCTGACACTCCTGAAATTACGCCTTCAAAGACTTCGCCAAGATGTTCCGACATATATTCTACTTTTTTCAGTTTGTCCGTTTCTCTCTCTGCTTCATCTGCCCGACGTTCCATCTCACTGGAATGTTTTGCAACCTCCGGCAGAATTTTCTCATAGTGTTCTGCTTTTTTCCCATTCATTCTTCCCCGGAGATTATCCTTGATAATTCTATGAATCTGCAAATCCGGATAACGGCGGATTGGAGAAGTAAAATGGCAGTAATAATTGGTTGCCAGTCCAAAATGTCCGGTACACATAGTTGTATACTTCGCCTGTTTCATGGAACGTAATGTCAGACGGCTGATTAATGCCTCTTCTGCTGTTCCATCTATTTTCATCAAAAGCTTCTGTAATTCCTTTGGATGAACCTCATCCTGTCCAATATGAATCGAATAACCAAAGTTATTAATAAAGGTTCCCAGTTTTTGTATTTTCTCAGAATCCGGGTTATCATGAGTACGATAAACGAAAGGAAGCTCCTGCCAGAAATAATCCTGTGCCACCGTCTCGTTTGCAATCAACATGAAATCTTCGATAATCTTTGTTGCAACATTTCTGTCATATGGCTTTATTTCCACTGGCTTGCCTTTTTCATCCAGAATAATCTTTGTCTCCGGGAAATCAAAATCAATAGAACCACGTTTCATGCGCTTTTTACGAAGAATCGCTGCCAGTTCCTTCATCCGTTCAAACATTGGCACAAGCTCTTCATATTCCTTTCTCTCTGCCTCGTCATGGTCCTCTAATATCTTCTTCACGCTGGTATAGCTCATGCGTCTGTCCACCTTAATAACGGTTTCTGCAATGGTATGGTCAATAACGTTTCCCTTTTCATCAATTGTCATAATACAGCTTAACGCCAGACGATTTTCTCCTGCATTTAAAGAGCAGATTCCATTGGAAAGCTTATGGGGAAGCATTGGTATTACACGGTCTACTAGATATACAGAGGTTCCCCGTTTTAAAGCCTCTACGTCTAATGCACTATGCTCCTGCACATAGTTAGAAACATCCGCAATATGAACGCCAAGCTTATAACAGCTGCCTTCCTTAGTCAGTGTAATCGCATCATCTAAATCTTTTGCATCCTCGCCATCAATTGTAACCGTCTGCCAGTCACGACAGTCCATACGTCCAGCCATATCTGCTTCGCTTACTTCATTCGAAACATTTTCCACCTGATTCATAATTTTCTGGGAAAATTCCACAGGCAAATCGTATCCCCGTACAATAGAAAGAATATCTGTTCCCGGGTCGTTCACATGTCCTAAAATTTCTACTACTTTTCCCTCAGGCTTTTTCCCGTTTCCACCATAGCTTGTTATTTCTACCACAACCTTATGACCGGCAACTGCTCCCTTGGAACGCTCTGCCGGGATGAAAATATCCTGCGCAAATCTCTGATTATCCGGCACTGCAAAACCAAAGTTTTTGCTCTGTTCATAATAACAGACTAAACGTTCCATTCCGCGGCTTACGATTTTGGTAATCGTACCTTCCCGTCTTCTGCCATGCTGTGTTTTGGAAAGAGAAATCTGTACTGTATCCATATGCAATGCGCCGTTTACCTGAGATTCCGGAATAAAAATATCCTCTTCTTCTCCTTCAATTGACACAAAACCGAAGCCATTACGATGAGCAGTAAATACTCCTGTTAAAAATGTCCCTTCTGATTTCACGTACTTTCCTTTTTTGGTAAGTTCGATTTTCCCCTCTGCAAGAAGTGCATCTAATACCTCCTGCAACTCCATTCTCTGGCTTTTAGGAACATTCAGTACAATAGCGATTTCCTTTACTTTCATCGGCACATAAAGTTCATCACAGATAAATTCATATATCATTTTCTTACGTTCTTTTAAAAGTTCTTTGTCCATATTTTTTCCTCGCTATTTGCGTAAAATCCAAAAAAAGCTGCCGCATACGCGACAGCTTTCGTTCCTTAGAAAATTCCCATGTTCAGTGCAACTGCAACAAGAAGGAAAAGCACAACTAAAATCTTAGTACCTTTCTCTAATTTTCCTTCAATTGTACGACCTTTATTCTTGCCGTAATAAGTATCTGCTGCTCCTGCAATTGTTCCAAGACCTGCAGATTTTCCTTCCTGTGCAAGAATAATTACTGTCAAAAGTATGCTTATTAATATAAAAACAACTGTTAATATCGTTTTCAAAACTTCCACGATTTATACCTCCTACGCTCAAAATTCACAACTTCTTAGAGTATATCATAGGTTCTTTTACTTTTCAACCTTTATAATTTACATTTTTTATCTTTTTTACGTTTCCTTTTTTCTTCAATTACACTATAATATTAAGTAATATTGTATATTTTACAAAGAATGATACGGCAAGGAGACATAACATGAAGCACAGATTTCTCAAGAATATTCTGATGCCAGTTCTCTTATTAACATGCCTTACTTTGTGTTCCTGCAAAAAGGACGTAAACCCTGCCTCTTCCAAGGTCAGCGGCACACCTGCCGCCTCCCATGAAGATGACATTCTTTCTTTCCCTTCAACTGAACATTTCTCGGTAGAAAACTCTTCCATTGAAAATACTGAGACAATTTCAGAAGGTGCAAGAGGCAGTACCCCTGCCATACTGATTGGAACTGCCGACGGTACTACTACCTATGGGAATGATTATGTCACAGTCGATGCCTCCAATGCATCAGAAGGCTACATCATGGTAGAGTACCGTGGTACTAATCCTATTGTAAAGCTGCAGATTACAGGTTCTGATAACGTGACCTATACCTATAATCTGCATGATGGATATGAAACCTTTCCCTTAACCTGTGGAAACGGCAGCTATGTCCTGGGTATTTATGAAAATATTGAAGGCACAAGCTATTCCACTCTTTTTACACAAAGTATCGATGTTACCATCACGAACGAATTTGGACCATTTTTATATGCGAATCAGTATGTAAATTTTTCCGAGGACAGCACTGCTGTAGAACTAGGATGCACCCTTGCACTTCCTTCTGACAGTGATATAGAAGTTATCGAAAATATTTACAACTATATTATTACAAATTTTACCTACGACTTTGACAAGGCTGCCAATGTACAAAAGGGCTATCTTCCTGTGGTAGATGAAATTTGTGCAAAAAACACCGGCATCTGCTTTGACTACGCTGCCGTAATGGCTACCATGCTTCGCACCCAGAACATCCCTACACGATTAGAAGTCGGCTATATAGGAGATGTTTACCACGCATGGATTAGTACCTATATTTCTGACAAAGGATGGATGAATGGTATCATCCAGTTTGACGGAAATGAATGGAAACTGTTGGACCCGACATTTGCCTCCACCAGTGACTCACCAAAGGAATTTCTTACAAATACAGACGAATACATTACAAAATATGTATATTAAACAGGAGGCATATTTTCATGGATACTCAGACAAACCTGATTACTCCCCCGGCACCATCATCCAAAAGAAAAAAACGCTTATTAGGAAATCTTGAAATTTCTTCGTTCTGCGAACAGATTGCAATGATAATTTCCTCGGGAATCCCTGCCTATGAAGGAGTTTCCATTCTCATAGACGGTGCAGCTGATGATACCACAAAGGAAATTCTTACTTCCATATATCACCCCTTGGAAAACGGCTCCACACTTCACGAAGCCTTGACAATTTCAGGAGTATTTCCCAAATATGTACTTGATATGATTGAAATTGGAGAAATGTCAGGACGTTTAGAAGATGTACTCTACTCCCTCCGTGATTATTACGACAGAGAAGAAAACATTCGTTCCAGCATTCGTAATGCCGTGGCATATCCCCTTATCATGATTTGCATTATGATTGCGGTTATCCTTGTTCTTGTCGCAAAGGTTCTTCCTGTTTTTAATCAGATTTACAGCGAACTTGGCACAGGATTAAGTGGTTTTCCTCTTGTTTTAATGAATATCAGCATTCATTTAAATAACTATATGGGAGGCATTGTTCTTTTTTTAATGATTCTTCTTGTTGGCGGCTTTTTCCTGTTAAAGTCCAACACCGGAAAAATTCTTTTTCAGGGAAAAAATATAGCCATGAGTCTTGCAGCCAGCCGTTTTGCTAACTGCATGTCCATGGTTTTAAGCAGTGGCTTGGATACAAGTCAGGGTTTGGAATTTGCCATGCACCTTGTAGATAATCCTCATATGGAAGAACGCATTCGACGCTGCAAAGAATTTTCTGATTCCGGTCAGAGTTTTTCAAGTTCCATCATTGCTGCCGGAATATTTGATAAATTATATGCTTCTATGATTACAATCGCTTCAAGAACCGGCTCCATGGATCAGATTATGGACAAAATTTCCAAAGAATATGAATCGGATATTGACCAAAAAATTGTCCGTTTTATTACTATATTAGAACCTACCTTAATCATTATTTTATCTATTGTTATCGGTCTGATTCTGATTTCTTTCCTGCTGCCCTTAGTCGGGATTATGGCAAGCATCGGTTAGGCAGAAAGGAACATTATGCAATCATTCCATATTAGAAAAAAGAAAAAAAATTTGACTATCCTTTGGTCAGTTCTACTGACCTGCTCTGCCCTGCTTCTATTTTCGCTGCTATCGGGACACCTTAAAGCGGTAAATAAATCAGAGCAGAAACAGCTGCTTGAAACAGCTGTTACCCGTTGTATTACAGAGTGCTATGCTCTAGAGGGCGCATATCCACCAGACATTGATTATCTGATTCATCATTATGGTCTGACCTATGACAGCAGCCAGTATTTTATCGACTACCAATACATCGGGTCCAACCTCAGACCGGACGTTACGATTCTTCAAAAGGCGGAATAACCTATGATTCAATTAAAAACTACAAACGAACACCGGGTTGATACTATCTTTATCCTTGCACTGCTGGTATTATTTGCCATGACTTCTTTTCTTCTTGTAGCAATTGGTGCAAAACAATATCAATCCATTGCTGACAATATGACATCCAATTATGAAACCCGGACCATCACTGCCTATCTGCAGGAAAAAATGAATCAGAGTGATAGTTCTGATACCATTGCTATTTGTACCGTTGGTGATTCGGATGCATTAAAACTAACCCAAAGGATAAAGGAGCAGCAATATGAAACCTATATTTATGCTTATGACGGCTACCTTTGGGAGATTACCGTTTCTTCTCTGACTGCAGTTGCGCCAGGGAATGGTCAGAAAATCATTGAGACAGACAATTTAACAATTGAAGAGTTTCCCGGAAACCTCTTCTGTTTTCATATTACCGATACAGCCGGCGTTACTTATCCGCTTTATGTATCTTTAACCTCAAAGTAATTAACAACAAAAACTAAGGAGTTTTCCATGAATCAACAAACACATTCAAGGGCAGGCCTCTTTCTGATGGAGCTCATGTTAAACATCCTGTTCTTTTCTGTTCTTGTAGCAATGTGCCTGCAATTCTTTTTTAAAGCACATAATCTGGCAGAGTCTACAACTACCCTGCATCGTGCTGTCAGCACCTGTACTTCGCTGGCAGAGGTTTACCAAAGCGGTGTCAACGGAAAAGAATCCCTGCTCCTTGTTTATCCTGATGCGATTCTTCTAAATGAGAATCTTTTAATTTATTTTGATGAACATTTTGCCGGATGTTCCGAAAATGACAGCTATTATCGTGCCCTTATTACTTTTTCGAATAATACCATGCAAAACGCTGAAATTACCTTTTTCTCTAACAATGATGCTGGCGAAATATATCATTTAGAGGTATCCGGCTATCGACCACAGACAATTTCAAACCTGGCAGGAGGTAGTTTCCAATGAAAAAAAAGAAAGTTTCTTTTATTAACATCGGTTTCTCTTCCATCGTACTGGTATTCATTACGCTCTGCCTTGTAACCTTTGCAGCCCTTTCTGTACTGACTGCTAATTCCGATTATCAGCGCAGCAACAAAATGGCAGAAAAGACAACTGCCTACTATGCCGCTGACCAGCAGGCTAAAGAAGCTGCTGCTTTGGTAGAAGCTGCCCTTTATCAGTTATATGCAGCTTCCCCTGATGAAGAAGCCTTTTATTCCAATATAAATTCTGAACTTCTTTCAAAGAATTTTTCAGATGAGATTTATAATTTTCAGTTAACAAAAGTTGATGGATGTATGGAAGCTTCCTATGAAGTTCCTTTTTCAGAGGTTCAGAAACTGTATGTCACACTCTCCATCCATTACCCGGAGTTAGAGACGGATACTTTGTTTCAGATTACAAGATGGCAGACTAAGACCTCAAATGCACCTGAGGAATCAGAAAATACATTACATTTATACGGTAATGATTAGAAATAATACACTAAGAAAGGAAACGGATAACTTATATCCGAAAAGAACATGGACATTCGACAAATTCTAGAAAAAATTACAAATGAACACGCTTCCGACATTTTTGTTGTCGCTGGACGTCCTCTTACCTACAAGGTACACGGGAAAATGAAAACCTATAACGAAGAGCGTCTGATGCCTGATATCTGCCGTGACTTTGTTACAGAAATTTATCGTCTTGCAGATAACCGCAGCATGGCACATTTTGAAGAAAAGGGAGATGATGATTTTTCCTTTGCTGTACAGGGAATTTCCCGTTTCCGGGTCAGCACTTACAAACAGCGTGGTTCTTATTCCGCAGTCATCCGAATCATTACCTTTACCCTTCCTGAACCAAAAGAACTGATGATTCCTGACTCTGTCATGGGGCTGGCTAACACAAATAAAGGTCTTGTTTTAGTAACAGGTCCTGCCGGTGGTGGTAAGTCTACCACTTTAGCCTGCCTGATTGATAAAATCAACACGGAGCAGGAAGCCCACATTATCACCCTAGAAGACCCCTTGGAGTTTCTGCACAGCCACAAACAAAGCATTGTAAGCCAGCGTGAAGTCTGCACTGATACAGAAAATTACCTGACTGCTTTACGGGCAGCCCTGCGTCAGAGCCCTGATGTAATTCTCCTTGGAGAAATGCGCGATTATGAGACCATTAATACAGCTATGACGGCTGCCGAAACAGGACATTTAATTTTCTCCACCTTACATACCATAGGTGCTGCAAATACCATCGACCGTATTATTGATGCCTTCCCTGCTGCCCAGCAGCATCAGGTAGCCATCCAGCTTTCCATGGTATTACAGGCAGTTGTTTCCCAGCGTCTCCTTCCAACGATAGACGGTAAAATCGTCCCTGCCTTTGAGGTAATGGTATTAAATCCTGCTATTCGTAATCTGATTCGTGAAGGCAAAACCCATCAGATTGATGCCATGATTTATTCTTCCATCAATGAAAATATGATGGCAATGGACACCAGCATTCTAAAACTGTATCGTGATGGCATCATTGATAAACGAACTGCATTATTTAATGCTTCCAATCCGGAAATGATGACAAAAAAATTAGGGGTATAACCCCTAATTTTTTTCACTTACTAAACCATATCGAGCCTGGGCCCCTAACTCTTCTTCAATTCGTAACAACTGATTATACTTGCTGGTACGCTCTGCACGGCAAGGTGCCCCGGTTTTAATCTGTCCAGCATTTACTGCAACTGCCAAGTCTGCAATAAAGGCATTCTCCGTCTCTCCTGAGCGGTGGGAAATTACCGGATGATAACCGGCACATTTTGCCATTTCAATGGCTTCCATTGCTTCTGTTACTGTTCCAATCTGATTTACTTTTATTAAGACAGCATTTGCCGTTTCTAATTTGATTCCACATTTAATTCTCTTCGGATTTGTTACAAATAAGTCATCTCCAACAAGCTGTACTTTGCTTCCAATGCGCTCTGTCAGCAATTTCCAACCTTCCCAGTCATCCTCGTAAAGACCATCTTCAATAGATACCAGTGGAAACTCCTTTACCAATGCTTCATAAAGGGCAATCATTTCTTCTGAGGTTCTCTTACCATCACCTTCCCCCGGGAAAATATATACACCGGTTTCCTCATCATAAAGCTCACTGGCAGCCGCATCCATGGCAAATACGATGTCTTTTCCAACCTGATAACCAGCCTTTTCTACTGCCCGTTTTAAATAACAAAATACTTCTCTTGCGTCCTTAAAATCCGGAGCAAAACCGCCTTCATCCCCAACTGCAGTACTCATTCCATCCTCATGCAGAATCTGTCTTAAAAAGTGATATACCTCTGCTCCCATGCGCAGACCATCTTTGTAAGACTCTGCTCCAATCGGCATAATCATAAATTCCTGAAAATCCAATGCATTTTTGGCATGAGCTCCACCATTAATCACATTCATCATAGGCACCGGAAGAATATGGGCAGAAGTTCCTCCCAGATATCGATATAATGGCATATCTAATGCTTTTGCTGCTGTTTTTACACATGCTAAGGATACACCAAGAATTGCATTTGCTCCTAAATGACCTTTATTATCCGTTCCATCCAGTTCTACCATTATACGGTCAATTTCTGCCTGATTTAATACATTTACTCCTAGCAGCGCTTCTCTTATTTCTTTGTTTACATGCTCTACTACTTTTCCAACACCTAAACCAAAGAAACGCGTTTCTCCGTCTCTTAATTCAATTGCTTCAAAACGCCCGGTACTTGCCCCGGAAGGAACAGATTCTCTTCCGGTAATCTTTTTTCCGGTTGTCTCCGTCTGGGCCGTCACCTCTACCTCAATGGTAGGATTTCCTCTGGAATCTAATATCTCTCTTGCATGTACATCAATAATTTTAATTTCTAATGACATTCTTTTTACCTGCTTTCTTTTTAGCCTATGTATTCTAGTATTGGCAGGCGTTACCAGATTTATACAACCATTATGATTATCTATTAAACGGGGCTGTTGCAAAATCTTATTAAAAAATCCCCTGTCATAATTGGTATTATCACAAGGTTGCGCCATTCGCATTTATTCTTTCGACAAATAAAAGTTCAGCGAGCAATGTCAAAAACCTTGAAATTCTATTGCCGTTTTCGCTGAAATCGCGATATTTTAT
>CAYMIS010000007.1:0-15695 GCA_964390485.1 uncultured Roseburia sp.
TGGGAATCCCAGGCGAGCAGGCTATGGGTGTATTCTCTGCAAACGAATTCTTAACAAGAAATAACTTAATGAAAGCATTCTTAGACAACTATGATACACCAATCAAAGCTGGTAAGAAGGTTATCGTTGTTGGTGGTGGTAACGTAGCGATGGATGCAGCAAGAACAGCAAAACGTCTTGGTGCAGAAGTACATATCGTTTACCGTCGTAGTGAAGAAGAACTTCCGGCACGTAAAGAAGAAGTTCATCATGCAAAAGAAGAAGGAATCATCTTTGATTTACTTCAGAATCCAACAGAATTATTAGTAGATGAAAATGGCTGTGTAAAAGCAGCAAAATTAATCAAGATGGAACTTGGTGAGCCGGATGCATCCGGAAGAAGAAGCCCGGTTGAAATCCCAGGTTCTGAGTATGAAATCGAGGCAGATGTTGTTATCATGTCTCTTGGTACATCACCAAACCCATTGATTTCATCCACAACAAAAGGTCTTGAAATCAACCGTAGAAAATGTATCGTTGCAGAAGAAGCAAACGGTGCAACTTCTAAGGAAGGTGTATATGCAGGTGGAGATGCTGTTACAGGTGCAGCAACCGTTATCCTTGCTATGGGAGCTGGTAAAGCAGCAGCAAAAGGTATCGATGAGTACTTAAGCAATAAATAAAAAATAGTAAATAGAAACCCGTATTCGACGTATGTTGGATACGGGTTTTTTCTTGAATCTTTTAATATTAGGATTTATACTTTAATTAGAAAGTAGGAAAAAGGTCACGGAGGGGTTGGGATGAAAGATAGAAAAATATGGAAGCGAATTGCAAAAATGACAATGGGGATGGCATTATTTGTAGTGCTGATGTATCAGGCAGATGCTTTGGTTTATGGGGCTGGAACAGGGGATGGAAGCAGCGAAGCGAATGCAGTTAATATTTCTACGGGATTAAAGATGGATACAGTACCTTCAAGTGTTACCTATTACGAAGATGGAATAGGAGGAACTGCGGTATTTACACC
This sequence comes from uncultured Roseburia sp., assembly GCA_964390485.1. Lineage (GTDB taxonomy): Bacteria > Bacillota > Clostridia > Lachnospirales > Lachnospiraceae > Roseburia. The sequence goes on from CAYMIS010000007.1 coordinate 1,010, forward strand.
GGCGGCGTTAAGTACGGAGGGAATCGATACCTTGGTATTAAATGGAATGACGATTGAGGCTGCTTCCGGTACATATGAGGCATTGAAACTGAATAATGATACGAAGATTATTGTAAATGGTATGAATTTCATCAAAGGTGCATCTGGTAATAATACATTCGGGGTTGCTTTTAAAGCGGATTACCGTACAATTACGATAGAAATCCCAGAAGGCGCATCCCTTGATTTGATTGGTGGGGAGAATGCTTCAGCAGATAATTGGACGGGGCTTGGATATGCTAGTGCATATGGTACGCTGAATATTGTTAATAATGGAAGTCTGAAAATTCAGGAAGGAAATTATGTTAATTCAGGATACCATTGTTATGCGGTCAGCGTAAGTAATTTATCTATTACTGGAAGTGGAGAGACAAATTTTTATGGTACAGTTGAGACATTATATTCTGCTAATATTGATACAAGCGGGGCTTTAAATATAGCATCTATGAATGAAGCAATTAAACTTGTTTATTCGGATTTCAATATTAATAATGGTACAGTAACAATTGAATCTAAAGGTGAAAAGGCGATTTCTGGAAGCAATTATAGAGTAATCGTAGCGGAGGGCGTATCCGGTTCTGTCAGCAGTCAAAAAGGAGATATAGACCGTATAGAAAATAGTAGTGAGAATTTTAAGCTGTACCGCAGGATAACAGCTGGCAGTATAATATTTCGTATTGATGAAGTTACCAGTGAACTTTATGTTTCTGAGGATTCCGGACAGACCTGGGGAAGCTTAGGTGTGATTCAGGGAAATGAAGGTGTAGGAATTCAGGATATTTCTATTGATGAAGAGGGGAATTTGGTAATTACATTAACAGATGGTACAGTTCACAACGAAGGAAAAGTCCGTGGCGAAGATGGAACCGATGGAATCGACGGAAAAGATGGCGTTGATGGAAAAGACGGAGTTAATGGAAAAGACGGTGAAGATGGAGTCGATGGAAAAGACGGAACCGACGGTGAAGATGGAGCCGATGGAAAAGACGGAAAGGATGGAGTCAACGGAAAAGATGGCGCCGACGGAAAAAACGGAGTTGATGGAAAAGATGGAATCGACGGAAAAGACGGACGGGATGGAATCGATGGGAAAGATGGAGTCGATGGAAAGGACGGAGTTGATGGAAAAGATGGAGTCGATGGAAAGGACGGAGCTGACGGAAAAGATGGCGTGGGTGTAAAAAATATTGAAATGGATGAAAATGGCGATTTTATTTTTATCATGACAGACGGGAAGACCATAGAAGTAGAGAATAAGACACAAACAAAATCTGTTGATGCAATTGCAATAACTGCAATCATTCTGTCAATACTGGCGATGATTTGCAGTGCAGGCAGCGTTGTTCTGAATAAGCTGCCAAAGAAGTAGCAGTATATAATGGTAAATGGAAGCAGTTTAATTCTTGCGAATCAGACTGCTTCCATTTATTCGTTATGCCGGTATGTATTTCGATATTCCCCCGGTGTCATGCCGGTTTTTGCAAGAAACTGCCTGTAAAAGTGAACTTCGTTTGAATAACCACAGGAATAAGCTATTTGTTCCAAGGGTAAAGCGGTTGTGATAATTAATTCTTTTGCATATTCCATTCTCATGTTTATAATGTCTGAATGAAAGGCTGTGTGAAACAAGGATTTATATAAATATTGAAAATATGAGGTACTGATTTTGAGGCTGGAAGCACATTCTTTGGCATTGTATTTTTTATATGGTGCAGTCTGTATCTCAAGTCTTAAATTTTGTAATTTTGATTTATAGGGATTGTATGCTCCGGTTTCATAGGTATGAAAATCTTCGTGAATATGATTTAAAAGTATTCGAAACAGGGTATCTACGCAAAAATTTTTCATAGAAGGCTGTGAAAACTGATTTTCCCATAAAATTTGCTGGATATAGGTGGTGAGAATTCCTGTATTGCTGATTAAGAAATTAGTGTGGAACATGGAATCATCGTAATTAGATAAATCTTCGGTAGTACAGGTAAAATGCATCCAGTCATCAATATACTCCCCCTCCGGGTTTTTATAGGAATATGGAGTATGGGGTTTGATGATTAATACGCTGTTCGGTTTGCAGGTTGTGTGTTTTCCATCTATTTCAAGTTCTGAAGAAGAACGAAGGATTAGTAAAACATAATAAGGCACTCCGGAAGGACGATGCATAATAAAATTAGAGGAATGTCTGGTAAAACATCCACCACGTATTACAGAAAACAAGATATAAAGACCTCCATAATAAAAAAGTTAAAAATGTTAGTAGATAGTATTATATGATATTTTTTTGAGGAAGGCAATCGTATACAATATTAAAAGAAAATAGTGGGAAAAACACGATATAATATGGAGGTTTAAATGTATAGCAAAGAGTATAAGTGGGCAGAAATGGTAGCTGATAAAATTTATAAAAAGATGAAAATGTCAGTGGAACGGAGTTGGGATAAGATTCCCTATCTGACAGAAAAAGGAATTTTTGATGATTGGTCGGATAAAATCAGCTGGTGGACAAATGGCTTTTATGCAGGACAGCTATGGCAGCTGTATCACGCATATGGGGATGAAAAATTCCGACAGGCAGCGGAGCAGATTGAGGAGAAGCTGGATGGCAGCCTAATGGATTATATGGGAATGGATCATGACAGTGGTTTTAAATGGCTTCTTACTGCTGTTGCCAATTATAAAATGACGGGGAATAAGGAGTCAAAAAACAGAGGGCTTTTGGCAGCGGCTAATCTGGCGGGACGTTTTAATCTGGCGGGTAATTTTATAAGAGCATGGAATGACGGCGGAGATGGAGCTACGGCGGGCTGGGCAATTATTGACTGTATGATGAATCTTCCTCTTTTATATTGGGCAGAGAAGGAAACAAAGGACCCAAGATTTTCCCAGATAGCAAAAGCCCATGCGAATACAGCTATGAAAGTATTTGTACGCGAGGATGGTTCAGTAAATCATATTGTACAGTTTGATGCAAATACCGGAGCGGTTGTAGGGACACTTGGCGGACAGGGCAAGGAAGTTGGTTCTTCATGGACAAGAGGTCAGGCATGGGCAATTTATGGATTTGCACTAAGCTATCGTCATAGCAATGAGGAAAAATATTTGGAAACTGCTAAAAAGGCTGCAAGATATTTTGTATCCTGTATTCCGGAAAGCGGAATAATCCCGGTTGATTTTTGTCAGGATGAAGAACTTGATTGGGAGGATTCTACAGCAGCCGCCATAGCGGCCTGTGGAATGCTGGAAATAGAACAACATGTTTCTGAGGAAGAAAAGGGCTTCTATCATGAAGCTGCAATAGGATTATTGAAAGCATTAGAAGAGAAAAGAAGTAACTGGGATATGGATGTTGATAATATTCTGGAAAATGGTTCTGTTGCTTATCATGAAAAGAACCATAATTTTTCCATTATTTATGGGGATTATTATTTTACAGAAGCTGTATTTAAATTGTGTGATAAAGAATTATTTATGTGGTAGGGCTTTGATTATGAATAATACAAGAAAATATTGGATAGAAACAATGTTAAAAATTGCAGACCCTGTGCTGCTTAACTTATCAGAGGGAACATTAAAGAAAAATATTCCGACGGTATTTCACCCGGACAGGGAACTTTATATGCATTTGGAAGCATTGGGAAGAACATTGTGTGGCATGGCCCCTTGGCTTGAATTAGAGAACGTATCAGAGGAAGAAAAAGAATTGCAGGAAAAATACCGTAAGCTTGCCAGAAAAGCAATAAGTGCAGCAACTGCTCCTGATTCACCAGATTATATGAATTTTACAGAAGGATATGGACAGGCGTTGGTAGATGCAGCATTTTTGGCACATGCCATAGTGAGAGCACCCAAGCAGCTCTATTATTTGCAGGAGGAAGAAACAAAGATTTCTCTTGTAAATGCTCTGCGGGCGACAAGGAAATTTACGCCATTTGTATCTAACTGGCTCTTTTTTTCAGCAATGATAGAAGCTGCACTTTATGTCATGGGAGAAAAAGATTACGATATGACCAGAGTGGATTATGCAGTGAATATGTTTAAGAACTGGTATCTTGGAGATGGAACATATGGAGATGGAGAAAATTTTCACTGGGATTATTATAACAGTTTTGTGATTCATCCAATGTATATCGATGTTCTTCGGGTTTTTGCAGAGGTCCGGGCAGATTATAAAGAGTACTTAGTGGTCTGTGAAAAGAGGGCAGGAAGATATGCGGACATTTTGGAGAAATTAATAAATGCGGATGGAAGCTATCCGGTTATAGGACGTTCTGTTACTTATCGTTTTGGCGCCTTTCAGCTGTTGTCTCAGGCGGCCTTACAGAGTTTTTTGCCAAAGCATTTAGCTTTTGCCCAGGTGAGATGTGCCTTGAATGCTGTCATTCGAAAAATGATGGAAAATGACGAAATGTTTGATGCAGATGGCTGGCTGCAACCGGGAGTCTATGGATATCAGCCGGATTTGGCAGAAGATTATATCTGTGTAGGAAGCTTATATTTGTGTGAAAGTGTCTTTTTGGCATTGGGGCTGTCAGAAGAGCATATTTTCTGGCAGGGAGAGGATATGGAATGGACTGCTAAAAAAATATGGAGCGGAAAGAATGTCTGCCGTGATCATGCGCTGGATGAGTAGTGGTGTGGTTTTGAGAGGAAATGGTGTCAAAATAGATTGTGCAATTTTCGAAATGATATAATAGTCAAATGCTTGAAACACTTTGCATAATGGTAGGCAATGCCGTATACTACATATATAGAAATAAGTGGAGGTAATATCATGGGAGTAAGAGAATTGCGTTTACAAACAGGATTAAGCCAGAGTAAATTTGCCAAAATGTTTGATGTTCCGGTTTCTACATTGAAAGATTGGGAACAGGAAAGAAGAAAACCTCCGGCATACGTTATAAATATGATGAGAACGATTTTACAGTATAAAGGGATGCTTATTAGTCAAAGTTATCTTGATGCATGTGAAGCAAGAAGAAAGAGTGTAGAAAATGCTATGGCTATTATGTTAAGTGCTACCAATGGTCCAGATGAATTGTTTATGGAGGTTTTGGATTCCTATATTTTTGGAAAAATCACATTGGAAGAAATGGAAGCCAGAATTGACAGATTTGAGTATTTGGGGGCGTAATATATGAGTGGCGGAAAGAATTGTTATCCGGACAGTGATGTTCTTATCAATAAATATAACATTCGTGATAAGGAACTTTTAGAAAAGTTTGAAATACAGAAAGTATTTGCGAAGTTGTTAGGCTTAGATGTGAAGCCTACAAGGATTGCCTATACTTATGATGTGGAGCATTTGCTAAACATTCATAAGTATTTATTTGGGGATATTTATGAATGGGCAGGAACATTCCGAAAAGAGAACTTGTATCACGTTTTTTGGCATTATTTAAAGGGTAAAGGTGTAGATTTTCAGGTGGCATTGCTTAGGAAATAACCCAATGTATGTAAGAGATTCGCTGGTAATGGCGAATTACGATCAGAAAGAGTACTTAAGACGGATTATATCAGATGCATTGCAAGGTGAGGCACAGGGGTCTGAGTATTCCATGAATGAGGAACAGGCAGGAGAGCAATATAAAATTGCGAAAGCGGATTATGAAGCGTTTAGAGAGAGGTATTCAATAAAGAAGGACTAAAGGTGAATTATTGCAGAATATTTTGTTAGAACACGTTATAAATGCTTGCATTTACTTGTGAAGAGCACCGCGACAGCCGTTAGGCATTTCAAGGAAAAAATCCCCTTATTTAATAAAACTTTAACATTTCGCAAACATTTCATAAAACAAAATCCTTTATAACAACTACAGAACAAACAGTGAAGCAAACAAATTAAGTTATAAAGGAGAAGATTATCATGAGTAATAGAATTTATTTAGTAACAGGTGCAGCCGGTTTTTTAGGAAGTAATGTATGTGCACAATTGCTTGAAAAAGGAGAAAAAGTAAGGGCATTAGTTTTACCGAATGACAAATCTGTGCGATTCATTCCAAAGGAAGTAGAAATTTGTCTGGGAGACCTTTGTGATGAGGCATCCTTAGATGAGTTCTTTAAAGTTCCAGAGGGAATGAATAGTGTGGTAATTCATTGCGCAAGTATGGTTACAGTTGACCCGTCCTACAGTGAGAAACTAATGAGTGTTAATGTTACAGGTACAAGAAACATTATTACAAAATGTCTTGCGCATCCGGAATGCTTGAAAATGGTATATGTAAGCAGTACTGGTGCGATTCCGGAGGCTCCAATGGGAACTAAGATTAAGGAAGTAGATAAGTTTGAACCATGTGATCCAAAGAAGGTGGTCGGTGCTTACAGTCAGTCAAAGGCAAAAGCTTCCCAGATGGTACTTGATGCCGTCAGAGTTATGGGGCTGAAAGCCTGCATCGTGCATCCAAGTGGAATTCTTGGACCAAATGACCATGCAGTGGGAGAAACAACAGATACATTAATTAAGATTATCAAAGGTGAAATGCCAATTGGTATGCAGGGCTCCTTCAATTTATGTGATGTACGTGACTTAGCAGCGGGCTGTATTGCAGCAGTAGATAAAGGACGTATTGGTGAATGTTATATACTTGCAAACGAAACAGTTACATTAAAGGATATGTGTGATATGCTGCACGAAGAATGTGACTGTCAGAAAATCAAATTCTATCTTCCATTAGATTTGGCAGATAAGATTGCACAGACCTTAGAGAAAAAGGCAGAAAAAAAAGGTGAAAAGCCACTGATGACCACTTTCTCTGTGTACAATTTGGCGAGAAATAATGAATTTGATTATTCTAAGGCAAAAGAAGAATTAGGTTATACAACACGTTCTTATCAGGAAACCATTCATGATGAAGTAGAATGGCTCAAAGAAGAGGGGTTAATCTAAGTAGTAGCTGGAAAAATGAGAATATGCCAGATGTTGGAAATGTTTATATGAATAAATATGTGACATGAAAAACCTCCGGAATGAATGTGAAGCACGCATTCACTCCGGAGGTTTTTAATTCCTAGAGAAAATATATACATTGAGTAAAAAATCACAGATAGGATATAGGACAGAAATTTTATTGGTGCGCAGAGGTTCCCTTTTTTAATTCGGGATGTTGCTTAATCATTTTCCCTTTCCAATGGAAATAAGTCACAATTAATAAAACACCAGTCGTAACCCATGCAGCAGGGTCGGCATAACAGACCCCGGTGTAGCCGAAAGGCTTTGCACAAAGCAGGATGACAACGTAACGGCTGACCAACTCTACTACACCGCTTATCATTGGAATAAAGCCCTGATTTAAACCTTGTAAGCCATTACGGTAAGCAAAAATCCAGGCAAGTGGAATCATAAACCAGCTGATAATATATAAATATTCCATGGCATAGGCATATATTTCCTCAGAAGGATTGCTGATAAACCAGCTGACAATAAAACGCCCACCCAGACAGCAGATGGCAGCGGCAAGACCTGCGGCTACAAAGCAGAGGAAAAATGCCTGACGCATACCTGCAAAGATACGGTCGTATTTTCCTGCACCTAAGTTCTGTCCGCAGTAGGTAGCCATTGCAGTACCTAACGTTGGCATAGTCTGGGTAGAAATATTGCAGACCTTAGAAGCAGCAGTATAGGCAGCAACAACACTAGAACCAAAGACGTTGATGGCACTCTGGAAAATCATGGTTCCAACAGCGGTAATGGAATAGTTTAATGCCATTGGGATGCCGATGGAGAGCATATGAAATACTCCATGACGATCCATATAGAAATCTTCCCTGGCAACCTTTAAAATATCAAATTTCCGGAACATATAAATAAAACAGAGCAGAGCGGAAACACCCTGTGAAATAATCGTAGCGTAAGCAGCTCCGGCAGTTCCTAACTTTACAACAACAATCAGGAAAATATCCAGAACAATATTTAAAATAGAGGATAAAATCAAAAAGTACAGTGGCGTTTTACTGTCTCCAATTCCACGGAGAATACCGGCAGCAACATTATATCCCATAGTAAGAATAATACCGGCAAAAATAACTTTAATATAGGAGTCTGCCAGTTCAATAATATTTTCCGGGGTATTCATCCATAATAATAATTGTCTCGAACCGGCAACGGTAATGACTGTTAAAATAGCAGAAACAATTACTGTCAGTATCAGGGAAAGAGCCACATAATGCTTTAGCAGTTTATAGTCTTTAGCACCGTAGGAGTGGGAAATCATAACGCCAAAGCCCTGCGCAATACCATTTGCAAACCCAAGCACTAAAAACATCAGACAGCCGGTAGAACCAACAGCCGCCAGGGCATCTTCCCCAAGATATTGTCCAACGATAATCGTATCAACCATGTTATAAAACTGCTGAAAAATATTTCCGAGCAGAACCGGAATGGAAAAGAGAAGGATATTTTTTAATGGATTTCCTTCTGTCATATTTTTTGTCATAGCGCACCTCCCAAAATTGTGCTATAGTCCTTATTAGTATTAATGCATTATACGGCATGGAAACGGAAAAAACAATCCACTATATTTAGAAAAAAGTGACTTTTTTCACATACAATAAAGTGAGGTAGCGATGGAGACAAATCTGGAATATTATAAAATATTTTATTATGTATCAAAATTTGGCAGTATTTCATTGGCAGCAGAATCATTATCTATTACCCAGCCGGCAGTTAGTCAGGCGGTAAAGCATTTAGAGAGGGATTTACAGTGTTCACTTTTTGTCAGAACTACCAAGGGGGTACGTCTGACAAAGGAGGGAGAAATGCTTGCTTCCTATGTAAATAAAGGTTATGAAACAATTTTAACCGGGGAAAAGAAGCTGTCGGAAATGCTAAATCTGGATGCGGGAGAAATCTGTATTGGTGCCAGTGATATGACGTTACAGTTTTATCTGCTTCCTTATTTAGAGCAGTTTCATGAGAAGTTTCCCCAGATTAAAGTAACAGTGACCAATGCACCGACACCGGAAACCCTGGGACATTTACAGAGTGGAAAAATAGATTTTGGAATTGTCAGTACACCATTGAAGAATAAGTATGATTTTAAGGTGCTTCCGGTAAAGGAAATACAGGATGTTTTTGTAGCGGGAAAACGTTTTTCCCATTTAAAGGGAGGAAAATTAAGCTATAAGGAATTAGAAAAACTTCCGGTTATGTGTCTGGAAGGCAGCACTTCTACAAGAAGATATGTGGAGGAGTATTTAGAGGAGCGGGGGGTAAAAATCAACCCGGAATTTGAACTGGCAACCAGTGACATGCTAATCCAGTTTGCGGTTCGTAATCTGGGAGTGGCAAGTGTGGTTCGGGACTTTGCGGAGAAATATTTTGAAACAGGGGAATTATTCGAATTAAATTTTGACAGGAAAATACCGGAAAGACAATTCTGTATTGTGTATAATGAGCGTACTCCACATTCGGCGGCAGCAGCCCGATTGCTGGATTTTTTACTGCATGGAAGTGGTCATAGCCTAACGGAAAAATAATGATATAATAAATGTTTATGTTAAATATAATGAATATTAATTTTACTTATGATGAAGTATTTTGTATAATCAGCAGGTAAAAACAAAGAGGCGGTTTTTACACTGCCTTCTTTGTGGTATAGGAAAGTGCTCGTACGTGGTGTATGCCAGATGAAAACGCGAAGCGTTTTTGGAAGCGTCGCGCGGCGACGCTTTTTTGCGTCGTGTGGCGACGTTGTTTTATAAGAAGTCTTATAAAAATAGAAATCATCTTGTATTGTATGCTTAAAGTTCAGGAGGAAATCAAATGGTTACAGCAGTTGTAGGAGCAAACTGGGGCGACGAAGGAAAAGGTAAAATTACAGATATGCTGGCAGAAAAGGTGGACATCATTATTCGTTTTCAGGGCGGAGCAAATGCAGGACATACCATCGTAAACGATTATGGTAAATTTGCATTGCACACACTTCCATCCGGTGTATTTTACAATCATACCACAAGCATTATTGGAAATGGTGTAGCCCTTGATATTCCGAAGTTATTTAACGAAATCAAATCCATTACAGAACGTAATGTGCCGACACCAAAGATATTAGTTTCTGACAGAGCACAGATTGTTATGCCATACCATGTATTATTTGACCAGTATGAAGAGGAACGGCTGGGAAAGAACTCCTTTGGTTCCACCAAGTCCGGTATTGCACCATTTTATTCAGATAAATATGCCAAAATTGGTTTTCAGGTTAGTGAATTATTTGATGAAGAACTTTTGCAGGAAAAGGTAAAGCGTATCTGTGAAATGAAAAATATTATGCTGGAGCATATGTACCACAAGCCATTGTTAGTAGAAGAGGAATTATTAGCTACATTACATGAATATCGGGATATGGTGGCTCCGTATGTCTGTGATGTTTCTTTATTTTTAGACAAAGCGCTCAAAGAAGGAAAGAACATCTTATTAGAAGGACAGTTAGGAACGTTAAAAGACCCGGACCACGGAATTTATCCAATGGTAACCTCTTCTTCCACATTAGCTGCCTATGGGGCAATCGGAGCAGGTATTCCACCATACGAAATTAAGAAAATCGTTACCGTATGTAAAGCGTATTCTTCCGCGGTGGGAGCAGGGGCTTTTGTCAGTGAGATTTTTGGAGAGGAAGCAGAGGAATTAAGACACCGTGGCGGTGACGGCGGCGAATTTGGTGCGACAACAGGCCGTCCAAGACGTATGGGCTGGTTTGACTGCGTAGCAAGTAAATATGGCTGCCGTATGCAGGGAACAACAGATGTTGCATTTACGGTACTGGATGTGTTAGGATATTTAGATGAAATTCCGGTATGCGTAGGATATGATATTGACGGTGAAGTAACAACGGATTTTCCTGTAACTGCAAAATTAGAGAAGGCAAAGCCAGTATTAAAAACACTTCCAGGATGGAAATGCGATATCCGTGGAATTAAGAAATACGAAGACCTTCCGGAAAACTGTAGAAAATATGTGGAGTTTATTGAGGAACAGATTGGTTATCCTATCACAATGGTCTCCAATGGTCCGGGAAGAAAGAATATTATTTTCCGCTAAAAAGCGTATGTGGAAAAATATACGTGTTGCATTTGACAGGTTTTGTGGTGCGTATTATATTGTTGAAATAAAAGAAAAACAGGCATGATTGTCTGTTTTTCTACATAATTAAGAAGAGGAAAAAGAGACATGATAAAGAATATTATTTTTGATATAGGAAGAGTTTTAGTTAAATGGGAGCCGCAGAAAACAATGAGAGAACTGGGGATGACAGAGTCTGAAATAGAAGCTGTATCAGATGCGCTTTTTACCAGCGGTTTATGGAATGAAACGGATAGAAGTGTCCTTCCGGATGAAGAGGTGTTCCGGCAGTTTGTAGAACGGGCACCGGAGCAGGAGAAGAATATCCGTCTTTTCTGGGAGAATCTGGATAAGGCAATTGTACAGTTTGATTATGTAATTCCGTGGATGAGGGCACTGAAAAAAGCCGGATATCGTATCTACATTTTATCCAATTATGGAAAATGGACTTATGACTCCACAAAGGATAATGCATTAAGTTTTTTGTCAGAAGTAGATGGTGGAATTTTCTCTTATGAGATAAAAATTATTAAACCGGATATTAAAATTTATCAGGCACTTTTAGAAAAATATAATCTGAATCCGGAAGAATGTGTATTTATGGATGATTTAGAGGCAAATATTGCCGGGGCAAAAGCAGCAGGAATTAACGGAATCGTCTTTACAAGTAAAGAGGATGCGGAAGAGCAATTAAAAGAATATGGTGTGACTTACGATAAGTAAAAAAAACAGAGATGTTCACAACCGTGAATGTCTCTGTTTTTGCGTTACTGTTCATACAGTAACTTTTATATAGGACAGATTTTAGTGCGAAAAAGAGTGTATTGTGTTTTTTTTCCACACCATATATAATAGAAAAGGTTGCTTTATTACATTAATGCGTTGAGGGTGTAGTGAAGTCTATTTAATACAAAAGAGGCATTTGTGCCAGAAGGGATATATTACAATGGAACATTTCGTAAATGAGAATATCGTAATGCAGTTTTATCTTGAAGAGATGGGAAAAGACAGCATTGTTTTTCTAAAGGGAAAAGAAGAGGCAAAGAAGAGAATTAAAAACAGCATTGAAGCACTTATGGCTGAGGAGAAAATGAATTATAAGATTCAGATTGCATGTAATCTCTGGAAACAGTTATTTGAAGCTGCGATGTCTTATATTTCACCGGAAAAAGAAGGTTATGATAAGCTGTTTAAATATTTTGATGCCTATGTGGAGTTTGAAGAATTGATTTTTGCATCGGATTCTTTTTATCGTGACCATACCCTGCACTGTATCTGGGTATATTTCTTAGGAGAATATATTCATAGAAAAGAAGAGTTTCAGGAACTGTTTGTAGAATCGGAAAGTCAGCTTCATATTATGGATGCAATGATGGAAGTTTCAAAGCGTTTAGAAGATGTGGATACCGATATGTTAGAACATTCGCTGGATGTTATGAAAAAAGTATTAAAAAATGACGAAGCGGCAAGATGTGTGGCAGCATTAACACATGATTTGGGATATCCATTAAAGAAAATTGAGAAAATAAATAAGGGAATTAAAAAGGTACTGCCATATTTTGCAATTAATAATTTTGAGGATTTTAATTTTGAGTATGAAAATGTCCAGCAGGAATTTATCAGCCAGTTTATTGACTTTATCAGTAGAGAATATCAATTAAATTTTGTGGTGGATGAGAAGTCGGCAGATGTTTTTAATAAACTATTTAAGATTGATGAATTTGGCGGTGTAAGAGGCGTTGACAGAGAAAAAGTGAAACAGTTGACAGAAGAGGAATGCAAGGTAATAGCGGAAACCTATAAATTTGAGGCGAATTTCGATGTGAGCGTGTCTTCCCGATTTACATTTTTTAGTGATTTCGAAGAGTATCGTCACGGTATCATGAGTGCCTTTTTATTATGTAAAAATCTTCGGGCATTCCAGCATATTGAGTATGATATGAAAGCCGGTAAACTGATAAAGTCACGGATAATCCCGGATGAACGTATTTTGACACTGAATTTGATTCTTGCAACGATTACAGCACATACCAATGATGCATTTAAGATTTCTAGTGTTGAGATTGGTTCATTTTTAACCTTTGTGGATGAACTGGAAGAATTTTCACGAATTTCCCGGGCAAGCCAGAATCGTGAATATGTGGAAGAATTCTGTGATACAGCTCTTTATATGAAGGATGGCTGGTTAAATATTGATTTTGAATTTAACAATGAAAATTTAGATAACTTAGACCCTGAGATTTCCTTTAAAGGACGATGTAAACGTTTCCTGTCATTGTTTGATATCAGAAATCTATCGCCATATTTAAAGATTCGGGTATCCTGTATCGGCAAACTTCCGACAGACCAGAATACCTATGTGCTTGAAATTGCCAACAGGCATGCAGATATTAGGATTAATGGAGAATCCATGAATATTCCAAAATACTTAAAAACAAATCAGTTCTACACAAAAGAAGAGTATGCAGAACTGTAAGAAAAGAGATATTATTTTTTGATATCTTCTTCCGGGTCATCCTTTTTCTTTACCAATTTATAAATAAAGGTATAAGCCCAGATAAGAACCGGGATAACAAAGGTAGCAAAAAGGGATGCCATTAACATATCCATAAAGTTTTCGCCTGCAGATAAAGCACAGACAATTGTTGAAAGATATAATCCAACTAAAAGAATAACGCCAAGAATCGCAAGAATCTGTTTTCCTTTTTTCATATATAACCAAACCTTTCTGATTGTAAAATCTATCATAGAGTGGGCAATCGTTTAGATGCATATTTAAAAACTAATGCTATCCTAACGAATTTTTTGGGAAAGGTCAAGGAAAATAGGGGGTATAATGAAAAAAACTTTTGTAAAATGGCGGATTGTCTGCTATAATATAAAAGCGTTTATGACAAAGGCATAAATAGTAAAGGTAAAAAAGATAAAGAAATCGAGGAATGTATTATGGCATTATTAGAACAGTGGCAGAAAGTTGCTTATAATGAGAACACAGATAAAGGGGAATTACAGAGATTCTGGCAGAGATATTTCCTCTTAGAGAAAGGCATCTACGAGAAGCTTTTAACAAATCCGGATGAGAAGGTGGAAGGAACTGTTAAAGAATTAGCTGATAAATACGGTATTACCGTTATGGAAATGACCGGATTCTTAGATGGAATCAACGACAGCTTAGTAGAAGCTAACCCTATTGATACAATGGAAGAAGATACCAAAGTAAATCTTGGTTTTGATAAAGAGAAATTATATAAAAACATGGTAGATGCGAAAGCAGACTGGTTATATGAACTTCCAATGTGGGATGAGATTTTTGATGCAGAGAAGAAAAAGGCATTATACTTAGAACAGAAGAAATCCGGTACTGTTATCGTTGGTAAGAAGGTTGGACGTAACGAACCATGTCCATGCGGTTCTGGTAAGAAATACAAACACTGCTGTGGCAGATAATTTATACTTTACAAAGCATAGATTTCGGTCTATAATTTGCAAAAAAGATAACACGTTGAAGAGAAGAGTAAATTGTGAAAGGTATCAGAGAGAGATGCCACAATTTGAAATTTAGGGACGCAGCCTAAATTTCGAAATTCAGGGACGCAG
>CAYMIS010000007.1:15705-50559 GCA_964390485.1 uncultured Roseburia sp.
GTGACCGGAAGTTTCAAAAGTCGGTGTGCTGAAAGCATCTTTTCCGGAAGCAGTTGAAAACTAACTCTGAGTGGCCCCAATCCGGTCCGGTGATTCCGTTATCATCAGAAGAGGTCTTCCGTAAGACTATGACAACAGGTGTGATAGTATATTTTGTATACTGTGACAGCCGGGATGTGAGCAGGAAGGTGAATCCGGGTGGAACCGCGGTAACTAAGAATATCGTCCCTGACAATGTAGAGATACATTGTCAGGGATTTTTTTGATATTAGGAAGAAAATGAAAGATGAGAAAGCTGAAAGAAAGGATAGCAAATATGAAAATTACATTAAAAGACGGCTCTGTAAAAGAGTACAGCGAAGCAAAATCCGTATATGATATTGCAGCAGATATCAGCGAAGGCTTGGCAAGAGTAGCCTGTGCCGGAGAAGTAAATGGTGAAGTAGTTGATTTAAGAACAGAATTAAATGAGGATTGTGAATTAAACATTATTACAGCAAATGATGAGGCAGGATTAAAGGTAATCCGCCATACAGCTTCCCACGTATTAGCAGAAGCAGTAAAACGCTTATTCCCGGAAGCAAAAATTACAATCGGACCTGCAATTGAAGATGGTTTCTATTATGACTTTGATGTTGCAGCACCATTTTCCAGAGAAGACCTGGATAACATCGAAGCTGAGATGAAAAAAATTATCAAAGAAGGTAATGCATTAAAGAAATTTACACTTCCAAGAGAAGAAGCAATTAAGTTTATGCAGGAAAAAGGAGAGCCATATAAGGTAGAATTAATCGAAGATCTTCCGGAAGGTTCTGAGATTTCCTTCTATGACCAGGGAGGTTTTGTAGACCTTTGTGCCGGACCACATCTTATGAGCACAAAAGGAATCAAAGCATATAAGCTGATTTCTTCTTCTATGGCTTATTGGAGAGGTGATTCCGAAAAGGCACGTTTACAGAGAATTTATGGTACAGCGTTCAATAAAAAAGAAGAATTGGCTGCACATCTTGAAAAATTAGAGGATGCAAAGCGCCGCGACCACAATAAGCTTGGTCGTGAAATGGGATTATTTACAACAGTAGATGTTATTGGACAGGGACTTCCTTTATTTACACCAAAGGGAACAAAAATGATTATGAAACTCCAGAGATGGATTGAAGATTTAGAGGAAAAAGAATGGGGCTATGTTCGTACAAGAACACCATTAATGGCAAAATCTGACCTCTATAAGATTTCTGGACACTGGGATCACTATAAAGATGGTATGTTTGTATTAGGTGATGAGGAAGTGGATAAAGAAGTATTTGCTCTTCGTCCAATGACATGTCCGTTCCAGTATTTTGTATACAAAAATGAGCAGCATTCTTACAGAGAATTACCATATCGTATGGGTGAAACATCTACTTTATTCCGTGCGGAAGAATCCGGAGAAATGCACGGCTTAACACGTGTTCGTCAGTTTACAATTTCTGAGGGACATAATGTAATTCGTCCGGATCAGGCAGAAGAAGAATTAAAGGCATGCTTTGACTTAGCATATTTTGTTTTATCTACATTAGGATTACAGAATGATGTTACTTTCCGTCTTTCCAAATGGGATCCGGAAAACAAAAAGAAATATCTTGGTGATGACAATTATTGGAACACAACACAGCAGGCACTTCGTGATGTATTAACAGAAAAAGGCGTTCCATTTGTGGAGGCAGATGGAGAAGCTGCATTCTACGGTCCTAAGATTGACATTCAGGCGAAGAATGTATACGGAAAAGAAGATACCATGATTACCATTCAGCTTGACTGTGCCATTGCAGAAAACTTTGATATGTATTACATTGACCAGAATGGTGATAAAGTCCGCCCATATATTATTCATAGAACATCCTTAGGATGCTATGAGAGAACACTTGCATGGTTAATCGAAAAATATGCCGGAAAATTCCCAACCTGGTTATGCCCGGAACAGGTTCGTGTACTTCCAATTTCTGAGAAATATGAAGCTTATGCAGAAGAAGTAAGAAAAGAACTTGCAAAAGCAGGGGTTGATGTAACAGTTGACAATCGTTCTGAGAAAATCGGCTTAAAGATTCGTGATGCGCGTCTTGACAGACTTCCATATATGCTTGTGGTAGGACAGCAGGAAGAAGCAGACAAGACAGTTTCTGTCCGCAGTCGTTTTGCAGGAAATGAAGGAACAAAAACATTAGCAGACTTTATAAAAGATATCTGCACAGAAATTGCAACAAAAGAAATCCGTGTAGAACTTCCGGATGAAGAAAAACAGAGATAATTTATAATTAAAATAAAAGCAGACTGCAAAAAAGTGCAGTCTGCTTTTTGGTTCATAGAATTTTTACAAAATTTGATTTAAAAGGCTCTGGGAGATTTGCTTTTCGAAAGTTTCTTTGGATGCGCATGACGGGCAATTGAAAAATGTCAGTCACTGCGTGTTGGCGCAGGAAGCTTACAAGCAAGATTCTTTTTATATTTACAGACAAAATGGTCATACTAGTTTTGTTGCATGATAATGTTTTAGTAAAGGAGGAAATGGTATGACCATATTAGATTGTTCTGTAACAAATTGTATTTACAACGCAGATTACTGCTGCGGAAAGGGAGATATCCTTGTAGAAGGAAAAGATGCAAAGTCAAACAGAGATACCCGATGCAGCAGTTTTAAGGAACGAAAAACAGAAACTGCAGGCAATGCGGTTGGAAATTTATCTAAGAATATTGATGTTTCCTGCGAAGTCTGTCATTGCAGATTTAATGAGGATAAAAAATGTTCTGCAGAGCATATAGGAATTTCCGGGCATAATGCAAGTGTCTGTGGCGACACAGAGTGTGCCAGCTTTGAAAATGAAATTTAGGGACGTAGCCTAAATTTCAGAATCCGGGGACGCAGCCTAAATTTTGAAAAAAAGGCTGCGTCCCTAAATTACAAAAAATACATAAATTGTTTACAATTTCCTGCTTGCAGATGGGAAAGAAACATAGTACTCTAGTACTAGTTGCGAGAGGTTGCCAAATTTGGAGGAATAGTTCGGATGAGAAAGAAATCACATATTTCATTAGCGCGCTATCTTGTGGAGAACTTGAATGATGAAGAATTGAGAAAACACAAATTTTCATTTTACTTAGGAAGTATATTACCGGATATTAAGCCGTCATTTATTTATAGGAGACATGAGATGGAGGGGACTTATTCGGCAGTAAAAAAACACATTTATCTTTTGGCGGAAGGCGCAAAGCATATTAAAAGAGAGAAGAGTGGCAGAAAATATTATATGGATTTGGGACAGATTAGCCATTATCTGGCAGATTATTTTACCTTTCCTCATAATAAAATATATACAGGCAGTCTGAAAGAACACTGCTCTTATGAAGAAAAGCTAAAGCATGATTTAAAGGCTTACCTACAGAGTAATGAGGCGACAAAACAACGCTTGAAGGATATAGAGATGAAAAGTGCAGAAGGATTATGTGATTTTATTGAACAAATACACGGTGATTATATTGCAGCAAAGCATAATATGGAAAATGATATCTGGCATATTGTAGAGATGAATAAGCGCGTGGTGGAAGGTATATTGCAATTGCTGACACAAAAGCGCATGGCGCACTCCTAAAGTACGCTCTGGTATTATTTTGAATGTTGTATGATGTCAGAAAAATGATGGATGCATATTTTCTTTTATTTTTTTGTCGAAAAAGGTAGAAAACATGTCAGCCAGATTGTTTGATTTTTATCGATTGCCGTTGTAAAATAAGAACTGTATTATTAGACGGAAAAACATAGGAATCTTTGAAGTAGGGAGGGATTCATATGCAAAGAATCATGGAGCTGAAAGAAGAGATAGAGAACGTAAGAACAGAATTGAATGAATCACTTTTACAGAAAGAGAAATATGATGTGTCATATCAGAAAAGTGTGAAACTGGATAAACTGATTGAAGAGTACATCATAAAAATGAAAAATAAAAAAGAATCGAAAAATTATAATATAAAAGAATAAAAGAAAGAAGCGACAGATCGAAAAGTTAGGTTTGGCGCTTCTTTCTTTTATTCTGCATAGAAGTTTTAGCAGGAATAAGACAGATGAAATTGCAAAAAAATATCAAAAGTGAGATTTTTGTTTGAATCAAAGGATTCTGCCCGATTTTTGACATGAAAATCTCTTGTAATGCGAAAACAACATGATATACTAGAAATAGTAAAAAAGTTATAGAAGGGGAAGGTGCAAAAGTATGAGCAGGGGACGTGTTACCATTCCGACCAATCTGGATATTGTGCCGGAAACAATTGAAATATTAAAGCGATGGGGAGCAGATGCTATCCGTGATTGCGATGGAACAGAATTTCCGGAAGAACTGACCCGGGTGGACGCTAAAATCTATTCAACTTACTATACCACAAGAAAAGATAATGAATGGGCAAAGGCTAATCCGGATGAGGTTCAGCAGTGTTATATTATGACCGGATTTTATACGGCAACGGCGGATAAATTATCGATTCCTTTGATGAAGGGGATTTCAGAGGAACTTATGCGGGTAAATACAAGAGATGATATTTACCGCTGGTGGGAAGTGATTGACCGTTCCACAGGAGATGTAGTACCGATTGACAGATGGTATTATCAGGAAGAAACGGGCTGTGTTGTGATAGATAAGCCGGAAAAGTTTCATGAATATACGGTGAGCTTTTTGGCGTATTTAATCTGGGATCCGGTACATATGTATAACGCGGTAACGAATGGCTGGAAGGATTTTGAACATCAGATTACCTTCGATGTCAGACAGCCGAAGACCCGCGAATTTACGATGAAGCGGCTGCGCAGATTTTGTCAGGAGCATCCCTATGTAAATGTGATTCGCTATACAACCTTTTTCCATCAGTTTACCTTGGTGTTTGATGAATTAAAGCGTGAGAAATATGTAGACTGGTACGGTTATTCTGCATCGGTAAGTCCTTATATTCTGGAACAGTTTGAAAAAGAAGTGGGATATCCTTTCCGGCCGGAATATATTATTGACCAGGGCTACTATAATAATCAGTATCGTGTGCCAAGCAGGGAGTTTACGGATTTTCAGGCGTTTCAGAGAAGAGAAGTGGCAAAGCTGGCAAAAGAAATGGTGGACATTACCCATGAGTGCGGTAAGGAAGCTATGATGTTTTTGGGGGACCATTGGATTGGAACAGAGCCATTTATGCCGGAATTTGCAACGATTGGCTTAGATGCGGTGGTAGGAAGTGTGGGAAACGGAAGCACTTTACGTCTTATTTCTGATATTCCGGGGGTGAAATATACAGAAGGAAGATTTTTGCCATATTTCTTCCCGGACACTTTCCATGAGGGAGGTAATCCGGTAAAAGAAGCAGTAGAAAACTGGGTGACCGCTAGAAGAGCCATTCTACGCAAACCGATTGATAGAATTGGATATGGTGGATACTTAAAGCTGGCATTGGAATTTCCTGAATTTATTGATTATGTGGAAAGAGTATGTAATGAATTCCGGGAATTATATGAAAATGCAAAAGGAACGACTCCCTACTGTGTCAAAACAGTAGCGGTGCTAAACAGCTGGGGCAAAATCAGAAGCTGGGGCTGTCACATGGTACATCATGCACTGTATTATAAGCCTAATTACAGCTATGCGGGAATTATTGAGGCATTAAGCGGCGCACCCTTTGATGTGAGATTTATTTCTTTTGATGATTTAAGAGAGCGACCGGATATGTTAAAGGAAATAGATGTTATCATTAATGTTGGAGACGGGGATACAGCCCATACCGGTGGTAGTATTTGGGAAGATGCAAAGATTACCTCGCTGATACGTGAATTTGTTTATAATGGAGGAGGTTTTATTGGTGTGGGAGAGCCTTCCGGCCACCAGTATCAGGGACATTATTTCCAGCTGGCAGGGGTGCTTGGGGTAGAGAAAGAGACGGGCTTTACCTTGAATTACGATAAATATAACTGGAAAGAGCATCCGGAACATTTTATTTTAAAGGATATAACCGGTCCGGTTGATTTTGGAGAAGGCAAGAAAAATATTTATGCTTATGAAGGTGCACAGATTCTTGTCCAGAGAGAGAAAGAAGTTCAGCTGGCAGTCAATGAGTTTGGAGAGGGGCGTGCAGTATATATCAGCGGACTGCCATACAGTTTTGAAAACAGTAGAATATTATACAGAAGTATTTTGTGGAGTTCGCACGATGAAGAGGCAGTCAACTGCTGGTTTAGTACAAACTTTAATGTAGAAGTGCATGCCTATGTGAAAAATAACAAATATTGTGTTGTGAATAATACATATGAAGTTCAGGATACGGTTGTTTATAAAGGAGATGGCAGCAGCTTTACCCTTCATATGGAACCAAATGAGATTAAATGGTATGAGGTTTCTGCGGAAGTAAAGTAATGTATGGAAGAAAAAGCTGTATGATATCAGAAACTGGAACGTTCCAGGAGAGGCGTTTAATGCACAAGTGAAAAATGTCGCTGTGTGTTAGCGCGAGAATTCTGTAAATAAGCTTTTTGTTAAGGTTGGGAAAGAAAGGGGTAAAAATGATACAAGCAAAGGAAATTTATACTAATTTTCAGTTGGAGGGAAAATTGTCAGAATGTGCACCTTATGGAAATGGTCACATTAATGATACCTATCTGCTGGTATTAGAGAAGGCTGGTCAAAAAGAAAAAGTAATTTTGCAGAGAATGAATCATAAAATTTTTCCGAAACCGGAAGAACTAATGGAAAATATTACAAATGTCACCTCTTTTTTAAAAGAGAAAATTATTGAAAATGGCGGGAATCCAATGCGGGAGACATTAAATGTGATTCCGGCGAAGAACGGAGCATCCTTTTATAAGGATGAGGAAGGGAATTATTGGCGGTGCTTTGTGTTTATTACGGATGCAATATGCTATGAGAAGGTTAATCATCCGAAGGATTTATATGAAACCGGTCTGGCTTTTGGAAAATTCCAAAGTCTGCTTTCGGATTTTGATGCTTCTATATTACATGAGACAATCGAGAAATTCCATGATACCGCCAATCGTTATGCCCTGTTTTGTGATGCGGTGGAAAAGGATATAATGGGAAGGGCGGCATTGGTACAGAAGGAAATCTCCTTTATTAAAGAAAGGGAAGCATATGCTTGTTATTTTACAGACCTGTTAAAAGAAGGGAAAATTCCCCTGCGTGTAACTCATAACGATACAAAGCTGAATAATATTATGTTTGACAAGGAAACAGGGAAAGGAATCTGTGTCATTGATTTGGATACGGTAATGCCGGGACTGGCGATGAACGATTTTGGTGATATTATTCGTTATGGGGCATCGACAGGAGCGGAGGATGAGCCGGATTTAAGCAAAATCAGCTGTGATATGGAGTTGTACAGAGCCTGTGTGGAAGGATTTATAGAAGGTTGTGAGGGGAAGCTTACAGATAAGGAGATGGAACTTCTTCCGATGGGGGCGAAACTGATGACCTATGAATGCGGTATGAGATTTCTTACTGATTATTTGCAGGGAGATGTATATTTTAAAACAGCAAGAGAAGGGCACAATCTGGATCGCTGCCGTACCCAGCTTAAGCTTGTGGCAGACATGGAAAGCAAATGGGAATTAATGAATGAGGCAGTAAAACACGGTTAAAAAGACAGAATATGTTACTAGGATGAGGAGAATATATCGTGGCGAAAAAGAGAAAAGAAAGTGTTGAATTTCGATTTTATGAAATACCAAGAGGACAGGCAGCTCTGATGCTGATTGGAGATACCTGGGACCGAGTATATGGACATGAAAACGTGAAATATGAAGAAGAGCCAAAGCTTCATTTTCATAATCTTATGGAGATTGGCTATTGCAAAAGAGGGGAAGGTTATCTGGCGCTGGATGATAAAAAGTGCAGATATCAGACAGGGACAATTACCATTATTCCTGAAAATTATCCGCATCATACGATAAGTGATGGAGAGGATACAAATTACTGGGAGTATATATTTTTTGACCCTAAAATATGTATTGCAGAATTGTATCCCAATAATCCAAATGTGCAAAGGGAAATTATTAGAAGCATTAATCGTGGACCGTTGGTTTTGGATGTAGAGAATAATCCTGCGCTGGACCGGCTGGTAATTTCTATTTTAGAAGAGGCGAGAGAAGAACGTCCTTACAGTAACCGAATGGTACATTTTTATGTATACGCTCTTTTGACAGAGATTATGAGACTGAATAAAGAGATGCCCTATTATCCTTATGAATCTGCAAGGAAAAATGCAATGGAGCAGATTGCAAAAGCCCTTGACTATGTGGAGGAGCACTATACCGAAAATATTAAAGTAGAGGATTTGTCCAAATCCTGTAATATGAGTGAGACTCATTTCCGACGCACCTTTGAAGAGTACATAAATATGACACCGGTGGATTATGTGAATCTTGTTCGCATACAGAAGGCGTGTGAACTTTTGAAAAAGTCGGGAGAGCCGATGGAAAGCATTGCAATGAAATGTGGTTTTGCCACAATTTCTACCTTTAACAGGAATTTTAAAAAGTTTCTGGGGACATCACCATACCAGTGGAAAATCAGTCCGGAGAATTATAATGGAAGACTTATGAATTATAACGTGTCTGTTATGAGGGGCTGGTAATAATTTCTACCTTCATAAAAGTCGAATATGCGCATTTTGTGAGCGGATATATGCACAATACTTTGGTACTATTCGGTATAATAAACATATAATTTGAGTAGAACAAACAATTATTTGTCATTTTGACGAAAGTTAAAAGAAATGATTGTGAGGGCTATGGGAATTATAACTATATTTTTCTATTTGGGAGGAAAGAAAAATGAAAAGAAAATTTTTATCAATGTTTCTTGTGGCAACAATGGCAGTAGGAATGCTTACTGGTTGTGGCGGAACAACAGAGGATCAGACAGCAGACAATCAGCAGACAGCTGATACACAGCAGGCAGCATCAGGTGATGATGCAGCAGCAAGTGGTGATGATGCAGCAGCAAGCGGTGGAGAAACAATTACAGTTTGGTGCTGGGACCCGGCATTTAACATTTTCTCTATGGAAGAAGCTGCTAAAGTTTATACAGCAGACCATCCGGATGTTACAGTTAACGTAGAAGAAGTTCCTTGGGAAGATATTCAGACAAGACTTACAACAGCTGCTTCTTCAGGCGACTTAAGTACATTACCAGATATTTTCTTAATGCAGGATAACGCTTTCCAGAAAAACGTTATGGCTTATCCAGATGCGTTTGTAGACATTACAAATTCAGGAATTGACTTTGCACAGTTTGCATCAGGTAAAACAGCTTACTCTGTTGTTAATGGCGCTAACTATGGTGTTCCATTCGATAACGGTGCAGTAATCGGATGCTACAGAACAGATGTATTAGCAGAGGCTGGATTAACAGTAGCTGACTTTACAGATATTACATGGGAACAGTATCTTGAAAATGGTAAGACTGTTTTAGAGAAAACTGGCAAACCATTACTTTCTATGCAGGCTGGTGAATGTGACCTTCTTATGATGATGCTTCAGTCAGCAGGTGCTTCATTATTTAATGAAGATGGAACAGCTAACATGGTTAATAACGATGTATTAAAAGCTGTTATGGAACAGTATGCAGCATTAAAGACAGCAGGCGTATTAATCGAAGTAAACAGCTGGGATGAATATGTTGCTTCTATCGTTAATGGCGATGTAGCCGGAACAATTAATGGATGCTGGATTATGGCTTCTATTCAGACAGCAACAGATCAGTCTGGTAACTGGGGTATTACAAATATGCCAAGTCTTGTTGGTGTAGATGGTGCTACTAACTACTCTAACAATGGTGGTTCTTCATGGGCTATCTCTTCTAACTGTAAAAATGTTGAACTTGCTCAGGATTTCTTAGCAAGCACATTTGCAGGAAGTACTGTATTCTATGATAACATTCTTTCTTGTGGAGCAATTGCTACATGGGCACCAGCAGGTGATTCAGAAGCATACGCAGTACCAGCTGATTTCTTCGGTGGAGATGCAGTGTTCTCTAAAATTGTAGAATACTCTACACATGTACCATCAAATATCACAGGACCTTACTACTATGAAGGACGTGATGCAATTGCTACAGCATTAACTAACTATGTAAATGGTGCAGATTTACAGGCTGAACTTGAAAATGCAGAACAGACTGTAAACTTCAATATTCAGTAATAAACAGGTTAGATATAATTGAATCATGAGAAATACACTTTGTGAAATTCTCAGATTAGCGGATGCAACCAGATAGAAATACAGATATTTCTGTTAGAGTTATGACTTTCGCATGAATTACATAAGGGGAATGGTTAATACCGTTCCCCTTTTCTAACTTAAAGGAGGGGTTTGACTTGAGTAGGACATCAAAGAAATTATCTTTGAATCAGAAACATAATCTTACGGGATGGACATTTCTTACACCGGCAACTATTTTGATTGCTGTTATGAGTTTTGTTCCTATGATAAATGCGTTTTTATTATCGTTAAAAACCGGAGTGGGAGCTAACTTGAAATTTTCAGAACCGATTTTTAATAATTATACACGAATGTTCCAGGATACTGTATTTATACAGTCCCTTAAAAATACATTTTTTTATCTGATTATTCAGGTGCCGATTATGTTAATTTTGGCATTGATTCTGGCATCTATATTGAATGATAAGGACTTAAAATTTAAAGGGGTATTTCGTACTATGATTTTCCTTCCATGTGCAACATCACTGGTTGCATATGCAATTATTTTCCGTACATTATTTGCAAATGATGGTCTGGTAAATCATATACTTGTTTCAATTGGTATTTTAGATCAGCCATATGCATTCCTGACGAATGCAACAAGTGCAAGAATTATTATTATCATTGCTCTTTTATGGAGATGGACAGGATATAACATGGTATTTTATTTGTCTGGTTTACAGAATATTGAATATTCTGTATATGAAGCAGCACGTATTGATGGTGCATCACCTATCCAGACATTCTTTAAAATTACAGTTCCGTTGTTAAAACCAACGATTCTTCTGACAGCGATTATGTCAACAAATGGTACGTTACAGCTGTTTGATGAATCAGTGAACTTAACAGATGGTGGACCTGCAAATGCATCTATTACAATGTCTCATTATATTTATAATGTGTCATTTAAATATATGCCAAACTTTGGATATGCAGCAGCAATGTCATTTTTGATATTAATTCTTGTTGCGGTTCTTGCATTCTTCCAGATGAAAGTAGGTGATAGTCGTGATTAGAAAGATTAAAAGATTTTTCATGTATGCATTCTTATGCATTATGTCATTTTTTTCAGTATTTCCATTGTACTGGATGGTGTGCGCGGCTACCAATAAGAGCGTAGATGTAATTAGAGGACGCCTGATTCCTGGAACGAACATTATAGAGAACTTTAATAATTTAATGGCTGCTCAGGATGTGGGTTCTGCATTTATTAATTCCTTTAAGTACACAGTGATTTTAACGTTTTTATCAATGGTAATTTGTTCTTTGGCAGGATATGGTTTTGAAATTTACCATGATAAGGCGAAGGACTTAGTAATGAGTATCATCCTTCTGGCAATGATGGTTCCTTTTGTAGCAACCTTAATTCCATTATTCCAGATGGTATCAAAAGCTGGTTTACTGAATACATCATTAGCATTTATTCTGCCAACGATTTCAACACCGTTTTTGATTATGATGTTCCGTCAGAGTGCACGATCATTCCCGCATGATATCATAGAAGCAGCGCGAATTGATGGATTATCTGAGGTTCGTATTTTCTTCCAGATGTTTGTGCCGACAATGAAATCTACTTATGCTGCAGCAATGACAATTACATTTATGAATTCATGGAATAGTTATTTGTGGCCAAAGGTAGTTATGACAGAGGCAAAAGCGATGACAATGCCAATGGTTGTTGCAAACTTAACACAGGGGTATGTAACAGATTACGGTATGCTGATGTTAGCCGTATTGATTTGTACATTACCGACTGCAGTTGTATTCTTCTGCTTACAGAAATCTTTTGCAGAAGGTATTACCGGTGCAGTAAAATAATGGATTCCCAAGAACTGTTGCAAAAAGTATCAATTTTGTAACAGTTCTTTTTACCTTAAAAAGAAAGGCGTGGCTGTTAAAATGAAAACATTTGATTTTGAAATTGTAAAGAAAACAGAGATTTTTGAACAGAATCGTTTGCCGGCGCATTCCGATCATGTATGTTATGCTTCCTGGTTTGAACATGCAGAGAAAGAAACTTCTTATAGAATGTGTCTGGACGGTTTATGGAAATTTGCTTATGCTCCGAATATGGAACAGGCAATTGTGAATTTTGAAACAGAAGATTATAATTGCAAAACCTGGAATGATATCCGGGTACCGGCTCATATTCAGATGGAAGGATATGGTGTTCCACATTATACAAATACAACCTATCCTTGGGAAGGGAAAGAAGAACTGGTTCCGGGAGAAATTCCAACAGAATTTAATCCGGTTGCCAGCTATGTGAAGTATTTTACATTACCTGAGCATATGAAAGGGAAAAGGGTCTGTGTTTCTTTCCAAGGGGTAGAAAGTGGTTTTGCAGTATGGTTAAACGGTCATTATGTGGGATATAGTGAAGATACTTTTGACCCCGCAGATTTTGAATTGACTCCTTATTTGAAGGAGGGAGAAAATAAACTGGCAGTTCGGGTGTGGAAGTGGACTACCAGCAGCTGGTGTGAAGATCAGGACTTCTTCCGCTTTTCCGGAATTTTTAGAAGTGTATATCTGTATATGATTCCTCAGGTACATGTATGGGATATTTCGGTTGTTCCAATACTTTCGGAGGATTTTAAAACAGGAAATCTTTCTGTTACATTTAAAACAACAGGAAAAGGAACAATCAGTCATTCCTTAAAATGGCAGGGAGACGAAGCAGCATTTAAAGGTGATTTACAGCTTTCGGGTAATGTTTCTAGTGATGATGTGGAAGTAAATACCATAGCGGGCACAATTCAGAATCCAAAGCTTTGGAGTGCTGAAGAACCAAATTTATATCTTCTTGAAATGGAAGTGAAGGATGAAAATGGTAATCTGGTAGAGGTTATCACACAGAATGTGGGATTCCGCCGCTTTGAAATGGTGGATGGCATTATGAAGCTGAATGGAAAACGTATTGTTTTTAAAGGAGTAAACCGTCATGAATTCAGCTCTATCACAGGTCGTGTTCCAAACAGAGAAGAAGTGATTAAAGATATTGTGACAATGAAGCAGCATAATATCAATGCAATTAGAACCAGCCATTATCCGGATGATTCCCTGCTTTATGAATTATGCGATACTTATGGTTTGTATATGATTGCAGAAAATAACTTGGAATCCCATGGAACCTTTGAAGCTTATGAAAGAGGAAAGGTATCCCTTGATATTGTAGTTCCAAAGGATCATGAGGAATGGATGGGAGTTATGTTAGACAGGGTAAATAGCTGCTATCAGCGTGATAAGAATCATCCGGCTATTTTAATCTGGTCCTGTGGTAACGAGTCCTTCGGTGGAAAAGTAATTTATGAAATGTCTCAGAAATTCCGTGAGCTTGATCCACATCGTTTAGTACATTATGAAGGACTTTTCCATGACAGAAGCTATAATGCTACAAGTGATATGGAAAGTCATATGTATACTTCGGTGGAAGGAATTAAGAAATTCTTAGCAGAGAATCCGGAAAAACCGTTTATCTGCTGTGAGTATTCTCATGCTATGGGTAATTCCTGTGGTGCTATGCACAAATATACGGATTTGACAGATGATGAGCCAAGATATCAGGGCGGATTTATCTGGGATTATGTAGATCAGTCTATTTATAAGAAAGACCGTTATGGAAAATGGTTCTTAGCATATGGTGGAGATTTTGGTGACAGACCATCGGATTATAATTTCAGTGGAAATGGTATTGTGTATGGTGGTGACAGGGCAGCTTCACCAAAGATGCAGGATGTGAAATACAATTATCAGAATATTGCGGTGAGTTTCCGCGAAAATAAATTTACAGTATGGAACAAGAATCTGTTTGTAAATACAGATGCCTTTGATGCATGGGTATTATTACACAAGGATGGAGAGTTGATAGAAAAAGTTAAGGCAGAACTTTCTGTTGCTCCATTAGAAAAAGCAGAATTTAATCTTCCGGAGAAGCTTGTAAAAACGATGGAATCAATCAATAGTGGTTGTAAAGCAGCTGGAATTGAGTCGAAAGAATTTGCAGTTACGGTTTCCTTTACATTAAAAGAGGATACTTTGTGGGCGAAAGTGGGACATGAGGTGGCATTTGGCCAGCATGTATATAAGAAAGAAGTAAAACCTTATACCTGCGATAAGAAGCTTCAAATTGTAAGAAACTGGAATAACACCGGAGTAAAAGGAGAGAATTTCTCGGCTATTTTCTCAAACTTAAGTACAGGATTAGTATCCTATGTTTATGGTGGAGTGGAAATGATAAAAGCGGCTCCTGTTCCAAACTTCTGGAGAGCACCGGTAGATAACGATACCGGAAGTCTGATGCAGCAAAGATATGCCCAGTGGAAGATTGCCAGCATGTATGTGACTGTAAAGAGCAAAGATCGTTTCCAGGATACTGCTCCGGTTATTGAGGAATTAGAAGACAGCGTGAAGCTTACTTATACCTTCTATATGCCAACAACACCGGAAAGCAGCTGTCAGGTAGCCTATAAGGTATTCGGAGATGGTACGATTGAAACAACACTGACCTATGACCCGGTAAAAGAATTAGGAGATATGCCGGAATTTGGCATGATTTTCAAATTCGATGCAGATTATGACAGGGTAAAATGGTATGGACTTGGACCAGAAGAGACCTATGCAGACCGTAAAGAAGGGGCGAAACTGGGACTTTACGAGAATAAAGTGGCAGACAATATGGCGAAATACCTTGTTCCGCAGGAATGTGGCAATAAGTGTGGCGTTCGTTATGCAAAAGTGGTGGATAGGAAGGGCAGAGGTATGATGTTCTTTGGAGATGAATTATCCTTTAGTGCATTACCATATACACCACATGAAATCGAAAATGCAGCCCATGAGTATGAATTGCCAGAGGTACATTATACAGTAGTCAGGGTTGCCCAGGCTCAGATGGGTGTTGCAGGTGATGACAGCTGGGGCTCAAGAGTTCATCCGGAATACCTCGTTGATGTATCAGGGAAAAAAGAATTTACATTCTGCTTCCGGGGAATTTAATAAGTTATTTTAGAAAGAATTTCAGTAAATATAAATGGGATATAACAGGAATGATGTTAGGTAAAAATTCTTTGAAGTTCCCATGAGAAAAGTTTATTGGTGAAATGCGCCAAATCAGAAAAAAACTGGTTTGGTGCATTTTTTTTACCGAAAATATTGATTTTTTCTTAATTGTGGGGTAATATATAGCTACAAAGTGGAGGAAAGTGGTAGATAATGGTGCGAAGTGGTGGATGATAACCAGCTTTGTGGAGAAAATAATGACATTATCAGATTGATGTTATTGTTAGCCAGATGCCAGCATAAAGGCAGGTGATTGTGTCATATGTTTATGGGAGAATACAACCACACAGTAGATACGAAAGGCAGACTGATAGTCCCGGCGAAATTCCGAGAACAGCTTGGTGAGGAATTTGTTGTAACAAAGGGATTAGATGGATGCTTATTTGTGTATACATTAGAGGAATGGCACAATATCGAAGAGAAGTTCCGTAACATTTCCATGACCTCCAAAGACGCAAGAAAATTTTCGAGATTCTTCTTTGCCGGAGCAGCTTCTTGTGAGCTGGACAAGCAGGGAAGAATTCTTTTGCCGCCTGTTTTAAGGGAATATGCATCCATTCAAAAAGATGTGGTGCTGGTAGGCGTTTTAAGTCGAGTTGAGATTTGGGACAAAGACAGATGGCAGGAAAATACCTATGATGAAGATGAGATGGATGAAATTGCAGAGCATATGGCAGAATTAGGCTTCAGCATCTAGTTTGTACAAGGCAGATGGATTTCTTCTAGTTTAAATTACGATAAATGAAAGTACTGATAGTATGTTTGAAGTCAGGCGGAAGGAGCAGAGATGGAATTTAATCATTATTCCGTATTATTACAGGAAACAATTGAAAATCTGAATATTAAGCCTGATGGAATCTATGTGGATGGAACATTAGGAGGAGGCGGTCACAGCTACCAGATTGCGTCCCGATTGTCTGAAAAAGGAAGATTAATCGGGATTGATCAGGACAAAGATGCAATTGCGGCAGCAAGTGAACGTTTAAGTGAATTTGGAGATAAAATTACAATTATTCGCAGTAATTACGCTAATATGAAAGAGGAACTTCACCGCATCGGGGTAGAGAAGGTGGATGGTATTGTGCTTGATTTGGGAGTATCATCTTTTCAGCTGGATACACCAGAGAGAGGATTTACTTATCGTGAAGCAGATGCACCGCTGGATATGCGTATGGATGACAGACAGACATTAACAGCGAAGGATATTGTAAATAATTACAGTGAGATGGAATTATTCCGTATTATAAGAGATTACGGCGAAGATAAATTTGCGAAAAATATCGCAAAGCATATTGTACAAGCTCGTGGAAAGAAGCCAATTGAGACAACGGGAGAACTGACAGAGATTATCCGTGCTTCTATTCCAATGAAGGTTCAGGTGACAGGCGGTCATCCGGCAAAACGTACTTTTCAGGCAATTCGTATTGAGTTAAATAAGGAATTGGAAGTATTACAGAATAATTTAGATGATATGATTGGATTGTTAAATCCGGGTGGAAGAATCTGTATTATTACATTCCATTCTTTGGAAGACCGCATAGTGAAGACGAATTTTAAACGCAATGAGAATCCATGTACCTGTCCGAGTGATTTTCCGGTATGTGTATGTGGAAATAAATCTAAGGGTAAGGTGGTTACAAGAAAACCAATCTTACCATCGGAAGAAGAATTAGAGGCTAATTCCAGATCTAAGAGTGCAAAATTGAGGGTATTTGAAGGAGTGTAGGGAATGGTTGGTTGAAACTGTCTAAGGAAGGACAGTATGTTTGGTTTTTCACAGGAAGTGAAAAGGAGTGTTAGTATTGAAAAGAGAAGTGAACAAGGAAGCAGAGTTTTATGTGGAAGGCAATGCGGTCCGTAAAATGGAAGCAATGCCTGATTATAGACAGGAAAGAAAAAGACGACAGGAGAGAGAACAGGAAGAAGAATTAAGAAGACGACAGCGGGCTGCACGAAGAAACCGTGAAAGAGAATTGCGCATGAGCAGAAGCTATGTGGCATTTCTTACAATGGCAGTATTTGTATTTGGCATATTTACAGGTACATATGTTAAAATACAGTCAGATGTAACGGCACGAATGAAAGCAATCTCGAGTCTTGAAAGCCAGATTGCAGATTTGCGCGCAGAAAATGATGAGGCATACAAGAGAATAAATACTACTGTAGATTTAGAACATATTAAGGATGTGGCAATTAATGAACTTGGTATGTTTTATGCAGCAGAGGAACAGATTATTTACTATACCGTGGAAAATGATGACTATATGAATCAGTATGGAGAGATTCCAGGCAAGTAAAGAGACTTGCAGTTAGACGGAGAATAACGAATGGCAGCAAGAAAAAGAAGAAAAAAACCACCACTAAGGTTTCCAAAACGAATGCAGAAAAAGCTGATAGTTATGTTTGGAATTATCAGTATTTTATTAATTGGTTTGATGGGAAGACTGATGTATATTGAGTATACCAGTGGTGAGAAATATGAGAAGATTGTATTGTCACAGCAGGGATATGATAGCCAGACCATTCCTTATCAGCGGGGAGATATCGTTGATGCAAAAGGAACAGTTCTGGCTACAAGTATTGCTGTTTATAATGTGATATTGGATTGTTCGGTAGTGACAAGTGATGAAGCGTATATTGAACCCACCATTCATGCATTAGTCAGCTGTTTTGAAGATTTAACCAGTGAACAGCTTTATACTTATGTGAGAGAGCAACCGGAAAGCAGATATATTGTTCTTGCCAAAAAACTGCCTTATGAAACAGTACAGAAATTTATTGAATTGCAGGAAATGACGGATGATAAAGGGAATCTGGTGAATCCTAAAATTAAAGGGGTCTGGTTTGAAAAAGAATATCAGAGACAATACCCTTATGGTGAACTGGCCAGTGCGGTAATAGGTTTTACTACGTCAGGTAATCTTGGAATTAATGGACTGGAGAATTATTACAATAGCACGCTAAATGGTGTCAATGGCCGTGAATACGGATACTTAAATTCCGACAGTAATTTTGAAAAAACAATCAAAGATGCGGTAGATGGCAATACGTTAATTACAACCCTGGATGCGAATATACAGAAGGTTGTAGAGGATAAAATAAAAGAATTTAACGAAGCCTATACCGGAAATTATAGAGAAGGTGATGAGGGAGCTTCCCATATTGCAGTGCTTGTGATGAATCCGAATAATGGTGATGTGCTGGCGATGGCGAACTATCCGAATTATGATTTGAGTAATCCAAGAGATTTGTCAAAATATTATACAGAAGAAGAGTTAGCAGGATTAGACGAGGAAGCGAAACTTGATTTGTTAAATAAACTTTGGCAGAATTTTTGTATTACCTATACCTATGAACCGGGTTCTACTGCGAAACCATTTACTATTGCAACAGGATTAGAGATGGGAAGTATTGCAGCCACAGACAGCTATTATTGTGACGGCTTTGAAGAAGTGGGTGGTCATAAAATTAAATGTGTGAATAAATATGGTCATGATATGGAGACTTTAGAGCAGACATTGATGAACTCCTGTAATGATGCATTAATGCAGATGTCCTATAAGATTGGAATAGAAAACTTTACGAAATACCAGCAGATATTTGGTTTTGGACAAAAAACGAATATTGACTTGCCGGGAGAAGCAAGAACTGACAGTCTTTTGTATACGGAAGATACTATGACACCGGTGGATTTGGCAACAAATGCTTTTGGACAGAATTATAACTGCACGATGATACAGCTTGCCAGTGCCTACTGTTCTCTGATAAATGGTGGTTCCATGTATCAGCCCCGGCTGGTAAGTGCCATTGCAGATGAAAATGGAAATATTATCGAAGAGATTGCCCCAACCTTGCTGCGGGAAACTGTTTCTGAGAGCACAAGTGATTTGTTAAAAGGTTATATGTATTCTGTTGTAAATAGTGGTACAGGTGCAACAGCGAAAGTAGATGGTTACTCCATGGGTGGTAAAACTGGTACCGCAGAAAAATCAGGTCGTGACCATATAAATTATATTGTATCCTTTGTGGGATTTGCACCGGTAGAAGACCCGCAGCTTGTGATATATTGTACGGTTGATGAACCGAATGTAGAAGACCAGGCCCATAGTACTTATGCGCAGAATATTGTCCGGGAGATTTTAGAAGAGATACTTCCGTATATGAATATTTATCCGGATGAGGAAACAACGGGAATTCATTCCGGTTGGGATATTACTGGAACAGATACCGGAGCGGCTGCAGTGACGGATATTGTCACTGGAAATCTGCCGGATTCGCAGGATAATAATGAGGGAACAGATGATGTTCCAGATACCACGGGGAACCTGCCGGATGCAGATGCAGTGAAGGAAGAAAATGAAGAGAATGATGGAGTAAATGAAGATGAAGCAGGGGCATCGCCGTAACACTGCTATAAAGAAGTAACAAGAATAACCTCATGAAAGTTTGAATAATATTTTATGAAAACTTTCATGAGGTTTTTTATGAAGGAAGAAAAGGATTATTATCAAAGTGAGAATTTTTACAGGAGCAAGACCTTTAACCGCAAGAAAATTATGGTTATAACGGTCATGGTCTTTTTTATTTTGATGTTTTTAATGGGCAGGCTGATATATTTAATGATATTCTGTTCGGAGTATTATGGACAGAAGGCAGAGGATTTGCATGAAAGAGAAAGAGATATAAAGGCTGCCAGAGGAAGAATTATTGATGCGACAGGGACAGTGCTTGCCACTAATAAATCTGTTTGCACCATATCAGTCATTCACAGCCAGATAGAAGAGCCGGAAAATGTCATTACTATGCTGGTAAAAGAATTGGGTATTACAGAAGAGACGGCCCGTAAGCGGGTGGAAAAAGTAAGCTCCATTGAGCGGGTAAAAACAAATGTGGATAAGGAAGTAGGGGATAGAATTCGAGCATATGGCTATGCAGGGGTAAAGGTGGATGAGGATTATAAACGTTATTACCCATATGATACCTTAGCCTCTAAGGTATTAGGTTTTACCGGAGGAGATAATCAGGGGATTTTAGGGCTGGAAGTAAAATATGATGAGTATCTGCAGGGGGAAAGCGGAAAAATCCTGACTTTAACGGATGCGAGAGGAATAGAAATCGAAAATGCCGGTGAGACGCGCTTAGAACCGGTAAATGGTTATGATTTACATATATCCCTTGACCATAATATCCAGATGTATTGCGAACAGGCGGCGGAAAAGGTTTATACGAAAAAACAGGCAGACA
This sequence comes from uncultured Roseburia sp., assembly GCA_964390485.1. GTDB lineage: Bacteria > Bacillota > Clostridia > Lachnospirales > Lachnospiraceae > Roseburia. Next base: position 36,284 of record CAYMIS010000007.1, read on the forward strand.
GTGTTTCGGTGCTGGTAATGAACCCACAGAATGGGGAGATGTTAGCGATGGTAAATTACCCGGAGTTTAACCTGAACGACCCCTTCTCGTTAAATTACGAATTGACACAGGAAGTTACAGCAGAAAAAAAGCAGAATCTTTTAAATCAAATGTGGAGAAATCAGTGCATCAGTGATACCTACGAACCGGGTTCTACTTTTAAAATTATTACCGCTGCGGCAGCATTAGAGGATGATGTGGTAAGCTTAGAGGATACTTTTTTCTGTCCGGGGTATCGTATTGTAGAAGACCGGAAAATTCGCTGTTCGAAAACAGGAGGCCATGGAGCGCAGGATTTCCAGATGGGGATTATGAATTCCTGTAAGCAGGTGTTTATAAAAAAGATAGCAGAGATGTAAATAATAGTTTGGTTAATGTGTATAAAATGTTGTTTTTTCTTGCTTTTTTTTGTGAAAAATGCTAATATAATATATGTAAGTTCATAGAAATGCCAGGAGATGAGAGCAGGGCAGAATGCAGCAGGGATGTTGTTGTTCTTTGTCGTGCTTTTTTTAATTCATAGGAAGCAGCACAGATTCCTATGAAGCAAAAGTCACCGGCAATGTGTATAGATACACACTTTTATTTTGTGAATGGCACAGAAGAAACGTGAGGCAGGACAGACATAAAGTACACACAATGTCGTTATAAGGGGGTAGCACTATGTGTTGTAAGACAAAAAGAAAAATTGCGGATGGTTTACTTGTGGTGTGGGCGGAAAAACCGCTAAAGAAAATAACAGTTCAGGATATTATGGAACTTGAGAATATGAAACGACAAAGCTTTTATTACCATTTTCAGGATATTTATGAAGTGGTGGAATGGATGTTTCAGGAGAATTTTGTAGATAAGCTTGTTTATCGTGAAGAAGAAACGTTAGAAGAATGGGTAGCCAGAGCTATTGAGGTTGTACACGAGAATCGTTTCTTTTATCGAAAGATGATGGAGTCGGTGGAGCGGGAGAAACTTATGAAGATGTTAGAGCCGGTAGTGGGACAGCAGGTAGAGGCGCGATTTACATCTGTTTGTTCCTGTGACAATCCACTGGTAAAGCAGTTTGTGATACGTTCCATGTCTCATTTTATGTTGGATTCCCTTCAGAGCAGGAAACGTGTAGATAAGGAACAGATTGTTTCTGCCACCAAGAGTATGGTTGAGATATTGAATTTGTATTAAATGTGAAGGAAAATGGCAGTCTTTTAATTGTTTTTTGAGTTTTAAAAACATGGAAAAACAGTTAAAAGAAGGCCATTTTTTTTACTGGAAAATTAGTTCGTTTATTGCGAAAAGTGGAAATTGTGCAAAAATAACTATAAAAGTGAAAAGAAAATAAGTTTTTTTGACAATGTGACAACATTGTCTAATGACGTGGGAAAGGTTGTTGGTTAAAATGTATATATCAAATAAACCATCAAGGGAATCGGAGGAGGATTTTACAAATGGCAAAATACGTGATGGCATTAGACGCTGGTACAACCAGCAACAGATGTATTCTTTTCAATGAAAAAGGAGAAATGTGCAGTGTGGCACAGAAGGAATTTACACAGTATTTTCCAAAGCCAGGCTGGGTAGAACATGATGCAGACGAGATCTGGTCTACACAGTTAGAAGTTGCAAAAGAAGCAATGGCAAATGTTGGAGCTACAGCAGCAGATATTGCAGCAATTGGTATTACAAACCAGCGTGAAACAGCAATTGTATGGGATAAAGAGACCGGCGTACCAGTATCCCACGCAATCGTATGGCAGTGTCGAAGAACATCTGAATATTGTGATTCCTTAAAAGAGAAGGGATTAACAGAAACTTTCCGTAAGAAAACAGGACTTGTAATTGATGCTTATTTCTCAGCAACAAAAGTAAGATGGATTCTTGAAAATGTAGAAGGTGCCAGAGAAAGAGCAGAAAGAGGGGAACTGCTTTTTGGTACAGTTGAGACATGGTTAATCTGGAAACTGACAAAAGGGGCGGTTCATGTTACAGATTATTCTAATGCATCCAGAACAATGTTATTTAACATCAATACCTTAGAGTGGGATGAAGATATCTTAAAGGAATTAAATATTCCAAAATCAATGTTACCGGAAGCAAAACCATCCAGCTGTGTATATGGTAATTCGGATGCTTCTTTCTTTGGAGCACCAATTCCAATTGCTGGTGCAGCGGGAGATCAGCAGGCAGCTTTATTTGGACAGACATGTTTCAACGCTGGCGAAGCAAAAAATACATACGGAACAGGATGTTTCTTATTAATGAATACAGGAGAAAAACCAGTATTCTCTAACAATGGACTTGTAACAACAATTGCATGGGGCTTAGATGGAAAAGTTAATTATGCATTAGAAGGTTCTATCTTCGTAGCAGGTGCTTCTATTCAGTGGCTGCGTGATGAAATGAAATTTATTGATAGTGCAGCTGATTCTGAATACATGGCTAAGAAGGTAAAAAATACAAATGGATGTTATGTAGTTCCAGCCTTTACCGGTCTTGGTGCTCCACACTGGGATCAGTATGCAAGAGGAACCATTGTTGGTATCACAAGAGGTGTTAACAAATATCATATTATCCGTGCTACCTTAGAATCCTTAGCATATCAGGTAAATGATGTATTACAGGCAATGAGAGCAGACTCCGGAATTAATCTGGAAGCCCTTAATGTGGACGGTGGTGCAAGTGCAAATAACTTATTAATGCAGATGCAGGCAGACATCAGTAATGCTCCGGTAAACAGACCTATGTGTGTAGAAACAACTGCGATGGGTGCAGCTTACTTAGCAGGTTTAGCAGTGGGATACTGGACAAGTAAAGAAGATGTAATTAAAAACTCTGCGATTGATCGTACCTTTGAACCGGAAATCTCAGCAGAAGATAGAGAGGCAAAAGTAAAAGGATGGAATAAAGCGGTAAAATATTCTTATGGATGGGCAAAAGAAGACTAATAACCGTAATCGATTCTTTGCAAAACAGGTAAAAAGATAAATCACAGGGAGGTAAAACATTATGTTACCATATATTGCAGAATTTTTAGGAACAATGATATTAATTTTATTAGGTGATGGTGTAGTTGCTAACGTAAACTTAAATAAGTCCGGTATGAAGGGCGCAGGTTCTATTCAGATTACCTTTGCATGGGGTCTTGCAGTTATGGTTCCGGCATTTATTTTCGGAGCGGCATCAGGAGCACATTTTAACCCGGCGCTTACAATTGCTTTAGCAGCAGATGGAAGTATGTCATGGGCATTAGTACCTGGTTACATTATTGCACAGTTTGCAGGAGCATTTGTTGGAGCAGTTCTTGTATATGTATTATTTAAATCACAGTTTGATGCAACAGAAGATGCAGGAACAAAGCTTGGTGTATTCTCTACAGGACCTTCTGTACCAAATATGCCACTCAATATGCTTAGCGAAATTATCGGAACCTTCGTATTAGTATTTGCAATCAAAGGTGTACCAGCAGATGCACCAGCTGGTGTAAGCAACTTATTAGTATTTGGAATTATCGTTTCCATTGGTATGTCTTTAGGCGGACTTACAGGATATGCAATCAACCCTGCAAGAGACTTAGGACCACGTCTTGCACATGCAGTGCTTCCAATTAAAGGAAAAGGTTCTTCTAACTGGGGATATGGAGTTGTAACCTTATGTGGACCTGTAATTGGTGCTTTACTTGCAGTAGGATTATATGCTATAATACCTTGGTAAGAAGTAATAATTTAAGAACTGAATAATTATATTGCAGAGATGAGAGAAGCAATAATCATATCCCAGAATCATAAGGCTGGGGTATGGTTTTGTTTCTCTTTTTTGTTCTAAAGAATATCTTATTAGAACAAAAAACACTTCCTGCATAAAGGCGCATAATGCGCAAGTGTAAGAAATCATTATGGGCAAAGATACTCATAAAAAAAGAAAAAGGACAGGTGAAGAAAATGTATGATGTAGTAATTATTGGTGCGGGTGTATCAGGAAGCGCAGCAGCAAGAGAGCTGTCACGTTACGATTTAAAAATCTGCGTGGTAGACAAAGAAGAAGATGTCTGCTGTGGAACTTCCAAAGCAAACAGTGCAATTGTGCACGCGGGTTTTGACGCAGAGAATGGAACTCTTATGGCAAAACTTAATGTAGAAGGAAATCAGATGATGGAAGAACTTTCCAAGGAACTGGATTTCCATTTTGAGAAAAATGGTTCTTTGGTAGTCTGCTTAAATGAAGAGGACAGACCGAACTTAGAGAAATTGTATGAGCGTGGCGTGAAAAATGGGGTAAAAGAGCTTCGCATTATTGAACGTGAGGAATTAGTGAAATTAGAGCCAAATATTGCAGATGAGGCGGTTGCAGCTTTATATGCACCAACGGGAGGAATTGTATGTCCGTTTGGTATGAATATTGCATTTGCAGAAAATGCTGCGGTAAATGGTGTTGAATTCCGTTTTGATACCGAAGTAATCGGTTTTGAGAAAAAACAGGATGCATGGGTAGTAAAAACAAATAAAGGTGAAATCGAGACAAAATATGTCGTAAATGCAGCGGGAGTCTATGCAGATGTATTCCATAATATGGTGAGTGAGAAGAAAATTCACATTACACCAAGAAGAGGGGATTATTGTCTGTTAGACCGCTCTACCAAAGGGTTTGTAACACATACGATTTTCCAGCTTCCGGGAAAATTTGGAAAAGGTGTTTTAGTTACACCAACCGTACATGGTAATACTTTAGTGGGACCGACTGCTATTGATATTGAAGATAAAGAAGGAACCAATACTACACAGCAGGGAATTGATGAATTAATTAATAAGGCAGGAACTACTGTAAAGAATCTGCCAATCCGTCAGGTAATCACTTCCTTTGCAGGACTTCGTGCCCACGAGGATGGTCATGAATTCTGTATTGGTGAGTTAGAAGATGCAAAAGGATTTATTGATTGTGCAGGCATTGAGTCCCCGGGACTTACCAGCGCCCCAGCCATTGGAAAAATGGTAGCAGCTATTGTAAAAGAGCTTACCAATGCAGCAGAAAAAGAAAACTTCATTGCTACAAGAAAAGGAATCTTAAATCCAAAAGACTTAAGTAAAGAAGAATATGCAAAATTAATCAAAGAAAAGCCAGAATACGGCAATATTATCTGCCGCTGTGAGATGATTACAGAGGGTGAAATCATGGATGCAATTAACAGACCGGTGGGAGCAAAATCCTTAGACGGTGTGAAACGCAGAACAAGAGCAGGAATGGGACGCTGCCAATCAGGCTTCTGTTCACCAAGAACGATTGAAATTCTTGCAAGAGAGCTTGGGGTAGATGCCTCTGAAATCACAAAATCCGGCGGAGATTCCAAATTGATTGTTGGAACAAATAAAGACAGTTTATAGGCTGTGTGAAGTATAAGAAGGTTTCTTAGTGTTACATAGTTACAGACTGTTAAAATTGCAGATAATAGAAGGGATGGTTTTATAGATATGTTAAATTACGATATTGTAATTATTGGAGGAGGCCCTGCTGGTCTTGCAGCAGCCGTAGCAGCAAAGAGAAATGGTGTAGAGAGCATTCTCGTTTTAGAAAGAGATAAAGAGTTAGGCGGAATCTTAAATCAGTGTATTCACAATGGATTTGGTCTTCATACTTTTAAAGAAGAATTAACCGGACCGGAATATGCAGGCAGATTTATCGAACAGCTTTTGGAAGAAAAAATTGAATACAAATTAAATACAATGGTTCTGGATATTTCCAAGGACAAGGTAGTAACTGCGATGAATCGTGAAGATGGTCTCCTTGAAATTCAGGCAAAAGCAGTCATTCTTGCAATGGGCTGTAGAGAGCGTTCCAGAGGTGCGTTAAACATTCCTGGCTATCGCCCGGCAGGTGTATATTCTGCGGGAACAGCACAGCGTCTTGTTAATATGGAAGGCTTTTTACCGGGACGTGAGGTAGTTATCTTAGGTTCTGGTGACATCGGATTAATTATGGCAAGAAGAATGACCTTAGAAGGTGCAAAGGTTAAGGTTGTGGCAGAACTTTTACCATATTCCGGTGGTTTGAAGAGAAATATTGTACAGTGTCTGGATGACTTTGGCATTCCGTTGAAGTTAAGCCATACAGTCGTTGATATTAAAGGAAAAGACAGAGTAGAAGGAATTACATTAGCGCAGGTAGATGAAAACCGCAGACCAATCCCGGGAACAGAAGAATTCTATTCCTGTGATACGTTATTACTTTCCTGTGGACTGATTCCGGAAAATGAACTTTCCAGAGAACTTGGAGTAGAAATGAGCCCTGTAACCTCAGGACCATTAGTAAATGAATCCTTAGAAACAAACGTAGAGGGTGTATTTGCCTGTGGTAATGTACTTCATGTACATGATTTGGTTGACTTCGTTTCTCAGGAAGCACAGGCGGCAGGAAAGAATGCGGCAGAATATGTATTAAATGGCAAGAAAGAAGAAGGCTGTGATATTCCGATTATTGCAACCTCAGGAGCAAGATATACCGTTCCAAAGACGATTAATCCAAAACGTATGGATGAAAAGCATACAGTCCGTTTCCGTGTTGGAGATGTATATAAGAATTGTTATGTATCTGTTTACTTAAATGATGAACGTATCATCCATAGAAAACGTCCGGTTGTTGCACCGGGGGAAATGGAAGAGGTAGTGCTGAACAAGGAACAGTTAGAAGCATATCCGGATTTAAAAGAAATTACTGTGAAAATTGAGGAGGCATAAGCGATGGAAAGAAAAGAACTTACCTGTATCGGTTGTCCAATGGGCTGTCCACTGACTGTAGAAATAGAAGATGGTAACGTAGTAAGCGTAACAGGAAATACCTGTAAACGTGGTGATGTTTATGCCAGAAAGGAAGTAACAAATCCGACAAGAATCGTTACAAGTTCCGTTATGGTAGAAGGCGGTACACTAGCTGCGGTATCTGTAAAAACAAAAGAGGATATTCCAAAAGGAAAGATTTTTGACTGCGTAAAAGCATTAAAGGGTGTTTGCGTAAAGGCACCAGTTCATATCGGAGATGTGATTGTTTCTGATATTGCAGGAACCGGTGTTGATATTATCGCCACCAAGAATGTAATGCAGGGATAAATTCGTCACCTTATTCTTTTTCGTATCCACACTTTTTCTGGAAACAGGGAAGTGTGGATATTTTTAATTCACAGGAACACGCAAAGTCGCATTCATTTCCTTTAAATGGAATATAAATAAATTAAGAATAAATAGAGCGAATGCATTTGGAAAAGATAGAAAAGGAAGGTTATTTTTTTACGGAAAGACAAAAACTGCTGCTTCATATGGCAGACCTTTTGTGGGAGGATGAACAGATAACGGAGATGGAGAAAAATAAATTAAAAAATCTGATTCAAAGCCTGCAGAAGAAATAAGCGGGCTGAATAAATAAAAACTGCAGATTAAAATAGGAAATCTGGTATCAGTTTTAATACATGGGAAAGGCAGGAATGATATGGTACGCATAGGCGTTTATAACCGATGCAGTACAGAAGAAGAGGCGCAGATAAATGCATTAGAAATTCAGGCAGCAGAAAGCCTTGAAATAATCGAGAACAGAAGCGCAGAAGGATGGATTATGACAGAGCAGTACATTGAATCGGAATCAGGAACTACTGTGCAAAAAAGAAAAGAGTACCTGCGAATGATAGAAGATATCGAAGCAGGCCGGTTTGATGTAATTATGGTAAAATCGATTGACCGTCTGGCAAGAAATACAAAGGACTGGTATCTGTTTTTAGATTGTCTTGTGCGTAATCATACAAGGCTTTATCTGTATCTGGAGAATAAGTTTTACCAGTCAGAAGATGCTCTTGTTTCCGGCATTAAGGCAATTCTGGCAGAGGAATTTAGTAAGGAATTATCAGCAAAAATAAAAAATGCCCATAAAAGGCGGCAGCAGAAGCAGACCGGATATAATATTACCCGGGAAATGTTTGGCTGGGATAAGATTTCTAAGGATGTTTATGAAGTAAATAAAGAAGAAGCAGAGTATTTTTATATGGCATGTCATCTGGTTGAAGAGGGCTATGGTTTTCGAAGAATTGGCAATGCCCTTTATGAAGCCGGTGCAAGAAATAAGGACGGCAGTAGGATTTCAGAGGTGCAGTGGCGGAAAATGCTGCGCTCGGAACGGGCGTATGGAACGATGATTCTCCATAAGGAAGAATATGATTTTGAAACAAAGAAAAGGAAAAAACTTCCGCCGGAGGAATGGATAAGGATAGAAAATGCATTACCCCCCTTAATTACAGAGGATTATCATAAAAAAATGCTTTTTCTACTGGATGAGCGGGCAAAACAGCAGCGGAAAAATCTGAGAAGACCAAATAATGCCGGAAAATATATACTGTCCGGGAAAATAATCTGCGGTTGCTGCGGCAGTGTATATTATCGTACCGGCAGAAAAAGAAAAATCCAGGAAGAAAAGGAAAATCAGAATATCTGGAAATGTTCCAAATATCTTCGGGAGGGAAATTATCATCCGGCGAAACAGACGGGCTGTGGCAATGTAAAGATAGAAGAAACGGAGTTGTTGCAGAAAATTACTTTTTTTTACAGGGAAAATTATGATAAGAATGTATTTGAAAAATGGGAGAAAGGGGATAAAATATTAGTAGAAGAGATTTCTAATTTGCTGCGGCAGGTGCTTGGTGGAAATGAGGCGGAAGGAGAAGAGGCAGAATTTTCTAAAAAACGGAAAAAACTGCATCAGGAAAAAGAACGACTGTTGAAAAAGCTGCTAGATGATGTGATTTCAGATGAGGATTATAAGCGTTATAGAAGCAGGCTGGAGGCAGAAGAAGTCCTATTAGAAAGTAAGCATGTAAAAATGCAGAAGGAGCAGGCAAAACGGCAGGAAGAAGCAGTGCGTCTGCCGGAAATTCTTGAATATATGATGCAGAGCCATATCCCTTTGCGGGCAATGGAACGAAGACTGGCAGAGAAGTTAGAAAAGGTTTATCTTTACCCGGATGGAAGAATCGAAATAAGTTCTTTTTTATAAATTCCTGCAATCCGGTATTTATGGAGCTGGGGGAGCGGTTAGGAGTAGAGCGGTTTTATTATTATTTTAAGCAGTTTGGTCTGTTGTCAAAGACGAATGTGGATTTGCCGGGAGAAGCTGCAACCATTATGCATAATAAGGATAATGTGGGGCCTGTGGAACTGGCGACGATTTCCTTTGGACAGTCCTTTCAGATTACACCGGTGCAGCTTGTGACAACGGTTTCATCCATTATTAATGGTGGAACAAGAGTAACCCCTCATTTTGGTGTAGAAATCAGAGATGAGAATGATAAAGTTGTAAAAACCTTTGAATATGAAACCTATAAGAATATCTGTACAGAGGAAACCTCTGCTACTATGAGACAGCTGTTAGAGAAGGTAGTATCGGAAGGAACAGGAAAGAATGCAAAGGTTGAGGGCTTTGAAATCGGTGGTAAAACAGCTACCTCCCAGACCCTCCCACGAAGCGAAAAAAGGTATATATCCTCTTTTCTTGGTTTTGCTCCGGCGAAAGACCCACAGGTATTAGTTCTTGTTATCATTAACAATCCCCAGGGGATTTATTATGGCGGTCAGATTGCAGCTCCGGTAGCAAAAGAAATCTTTGAAAACATTTTGCCTTACCTTGATAAATGAAACAAAATAACGTATACTAGACAAACAACGTCATCCTGCCATAAGTATGCAAAGCAGGATTTGGTTTGTTGTAAAAAAAGTACAAGAGGAGTTTTAGATTATGAATTATCAAGTAGTAATACCCGTTATGATATCCTTTGCAATTAGTGCCATTCTTGGACCAATTGTGATTCCATTTTTGAGAAGATTAAAGGTGGGACAGACAGAACGAAAGGAATTAGAGTCCCATCTGAAAAAGAACGGAACACCAACCATGGGTGGAATTATGATTTTAGCAAGTATTATCATAACTTCCCTGTTCTATGTGAAAGATTATCCGAAGATTATACCGATTCTTTTTATGACAGTGGGCTTTGGCGTGATAGGATTTTTAGATGATTACTTAAAGGTTGTATTAAGACGTTCTGACGGCTTGCTTCCTTGGCAGAAAATGTTGTTACAGATTGTAGTGACAACTGTTTTTGCGGTTTATATGGTGCTTTATTCAGATGTGTCTCTTACCATGCTGATTCCATTTTCCGGCGGATTGTATTTAAATCTTGGCTGGCTGGCAGTACCGTTAATGTATTTTGTTGTAATTGGAACTGTCAATGGTACGAACTTTACGGATGGTGTGGATGGTCTTGCATCCAGCGTTACGGTTATGGTAGCAACCTTTTTCTCTGTAGTAGCCATTGGAACAAATGCAGGGATTGAGCCGGTTACCTGCGCAGTAGTAGGTGCGTTGCTGGGATTCTTATTATTTAACGTATATCCGGCCAGTGTTTTTATGGGAGATACCGGTTCTTTAGCTTTAGGAGGATTTGTGGTATCCACCGCTTATATGATGCAGATGCCATTATTTATCCTGATTGTAGGATTGATTTATCTGGTAGAAGTATTATCTGTTATGATACAGGTAACATATTTTAAAAAGACAGGCGGAAAACGTATTTTCCGTATGGCACCAATCCATCATCATTTTGAACTTGGCGGATGGTCAGAAACCAGAGTAGTAGCGGTATTTTCGATTGTGACAGCATTATTATGTATGTTAGCGTTACTTGCACTGTAGGGTTCAAAATAGCAGATTGAGGGATGAAAGTAAGGAGCTTTATGTTCCTTTTAGGAAAAGAATAAGCCTTAATATTCAGATAAGAATGTGAATTGGCTTTAAAAAAGATTTTATGGGATTCGTGGAGGCAGACAAATGGATTTGGCAGGAAAAAAAGTGCTGGTGGTTGGTTCCGGCATCAGTGGTGTGGCAGCGACCGGATTATTAAAGCAGAAAAATGTAGAAGTAATTCTTTTTGATGGAAACAAAGAGTTAGATACCAAGGCACTGATTGAGAAAGCACCGGTATTTTCTGATGTAGAGATTATTCTGGGAGAACTTCCGGAAGAAGCAATGGAGCGCATTGATTTGGTAGTATTAAGTCCGGGGGTTCCGACAGACCTTCCGATGGTAAATGCTTTACGTGAGAAAAAGCTTCCAATCTGGGGAGAGATTGAATTGGCATATTTCTTTGGAAAAGGAAGAATTGTTGCAATTACCGGAACAAACGGAAAAACTACAACAACAGCCTTAACCGGCGAGATTATGGAAAATTACTTTAAAGATGTAAAAGTGGTTGGTAATATTGGAATTCCATATACCTCTGTGGCAGCAGATACAACAGAGGAGACGGTAACAGTAGCAGAAATCAGCAGCTTTCAGTTAGAGACGACTCAGGACTTTAAACCGGTGGTTTCCGCAATTTTAAATATTACACCGGATCATTTAAATCGTCATCATACGATGGAATGTTATATTGAGACGAAGGAAAGCATTACAAAGAATCAGGATGCATCAGATACTTGTGTGTTAAATTACGAGGATGAAGTACTTCGGGCATTTGGTGAAACACTTCATACAAAAGTGATTTTCTTTAGCAGTAAGCGTATCTTAGAGCAGGGCTTGTACTTAGAGGGTGAGAATATTTATTATGCGAATAACGGGGAAATAGTAAAGGTTATTCATGTGAATGAATTAAACATCCTTGGAAAGCATAATTATGAAAATGTAATGGCAGCAGTGGGAATGGCATTGAGTATTGGTGTGCCAATGGATAAAATCGTTGAGGTGCTGAAACGTTTTCAGGCAGTAGAACATAGAATAGAATATGTAACGGAAAAACGTGGCGTGAAGTTCTATAATGATTCAAAGGGAACGAATCCTGATGCCGCAATTCAGGGAATTCGGGCAATGAATCGTCCGACCTTACTGATTGGCGGAGGCTATGATAAGGCATCAGAGTATGATGAATGGATTGAAAGCTTCGATGGAAAAGTAAAGAAGTTAGTGTTAATCGGCCAGACAAAGGAAAAGATTGCAGAATGTGCAAGAAATCATGGTTTTGAAGATATTATTCTCTGTGATACCTTTGAAGAGGCAATTGATACCTGTTATGCAAATGCAGTATCCGGAGATGCTGTACTGCTTTCTCCTGCCTGTGCAAGCTGGGGAATGTTTGCAAATTATGAGGAGCGTGGCCGTATTTTTAAAGAGTATGTGAAAGGTCTTACAGAATAAACAGACCCATAAGAAATAGAAAAAGAATGAAGTGAGGACTTGGAATGGCAAAAAAACAGGAAAAAAAGCAAAAACCAATTAAATACTTTGATTATAGTTTACTGTTTTTGATTATTTTTCTGTTGTGCTTTGGTCTTGTAATGCTTTATAGCACAAGTTCTTATTATGGCTCTACAAGATTTGGTGATGCTGCTTATTATCTGAAAAAGCAGTTGTTTGCTACCTCTCTTGGGGTTGTGGCAATGATTGTAGTATCCAGAATCCCATACCGGTTTTGGATGAGCGTAAGTTCACTGGCATATCTTGTGGCATTGGGGTTGTGTACCTTCGTTATTTTTGGAGGAAAAGAAGCAAAGGGACAGGCGAGATGGATTGACCTTGGATTTATTTCATTTCAGCCTTCTGAGTTAGCAAAGCTGGCAGTAATTATTTTCCTTGCCACCATTATTTACAAAACCCCAAAAAAGATGGGAGAGTTTAAAAGTCTTGTAAAAGTAATGATGATTATTATGCCAATTTTTGGTGTAGTTGCTTATAATAACTTAAGTACAGCCATTATTATCTTAGGAATTGCGGTATGTATGCTTTTTGTTGCCAGTCCAAAGTATTCTCATTTTATTGTGGTGGGAGTAGTAGTGCTGATTGCAGGTGCTGTTTTTATTTTTCTGGCCAGTTACAGGGCAGAGCGTATTAAGATATGGCTGAATCCGGAAGCCTATGAGAAGGGGTATCAGACACTGCAAGGACTTTATGCCATTGGCTCTGGTGGTCTTTTTGGGAAAGGCTTAGGAGAGAGTATGCAGAAGCTGGGATTTATCCCGGAGGCGCAGAATGATATGATTTTCTCTGTTATTTGTGAAGAATTAGGATTATTTGGAGCAGTATGTGTAATTATGCTGTTTTTGCTTCTGATATGGAGATTTATGATAATTGCAAATAATGCTTCTGATTTATATGGAGCGCTGCTTGTAGTTGGAATTATGGCGCATATTTCCATTCAGGTGGTATTAAATATTGCAGTAGTAACAAACACCATCCCAAATACAGGTATTTCCCTTCCATTTATCAGCTATGGTGGAACATCAATTTTGTTCCTGCTGTCGGAAATGGGGTTGGCCCTTAGTGTTGCCAGAGGAATTAAACTTGAGACTGTATAAAGGAAGGTGCAGACGATGGGGCACATGCCCCACCTTGTGAGGTATTTATGATTAGAGAAGAAAGACGAAGAAAGAAACGCAGAAAAATCGGTTTATCCATTTTTCTGCTTCTGCTTTTATTGATTGCTCTTGGAATATTTATTGTAATCAAGGTATTTACCGTTGAGCAGGTAGTCGTAGAAGGAAATGAGCTTTATTCAAAAGAACAGATTGAAAAGATGGTATTGAATGATGAGTATTCATGGAATTCTCTTTATGTGAATTTAAAATATCAATTTTGTGATATTGGTGAAGTACCTTTTGTGGATACCATGGAAGTATCTTTGGATGACCCACATACAGTGCGGATTCATGTTTATGAAAAAGGAATGTTAGGATACCTTTATATTAATACAATCGGGCAGAATGCCTATTTTGATAAAGATGGTTTTGTGGTGGAGACTTCCACGGAGATTATTGAAGATGTCCCGCTGGTAAAAGGGATAAGCTGTGATGAGGTAGTACTTTATGAGAAGCTGCCGATAGAAAATGATAAAGTTCTGGGAAATCTTTTGAATTTAACACAGACCCTAAAAAAATATAATCAGCTTCCGGATGAGATTCAATACAAGGATAATTTAGAGGCGGTATTGTATTATGGAGACATTCAGGTAAATGTTGGAACAGAAGAAAATTTATCCCAGAAAATCATACGTTTGTCCTATATTCTTCCACAGCTGAAGGGGCTGGCAGGAACACTACATTTAGAAAATTGGACGGAAGAAAGTACAGATATTGTTTTTGACAAATCAGAATAAAGAAATGCAGATTGGGCAGATTTCTCAAAAAAAATGAAAAAATTAGTAATTTGAATGAGCAGATTTACAATCTTGATCAAGA
>CAYMIS010000008.1:0-48798 GCA_964390485.1 uncultured Roseburia sp.
ACTGCACCATCAAAGCTTACCTGTGCACGTTTTTCACAGTCATCTAAAATATCCATTAAGTTTGCATTTAACTCTTCAATTGTGTAGGTGTTGCTTGGATGGAATGGCATAGCAATCATTGGCTTAATCTGGCTTAAGTCAATTTCAATCATTCCGTCATAATATGCTACATCTCCAGGATTTAATTCCTTGTATGCATCCGGTCTTCCATGGATTGCATAGAAATCCTGTACCTTGCTGTCAGTTCTCCAGATAGAAGAAAGACAGGTTGTTTCTGTTGTCATAACGTCAACACCGATACGGAAGTCTACGCTTAAGTTAGACACACCCGGGCCAACGAATTCCATTACTTTATTCTTTACATAACCTTTGGCAAATACTTCGCCGATAATTGCAAGGGCAACGTCCTGTGGACCTACTCCCTTCATTGGTGTTCCTGTCATGTATACACCAACAACCCCCGGCATATCAATGTCGTAGGTTTTATTTAATAACTGTTTTACAAGCTCCGGTCCACCTTCACCAACTGCCATAGTACCTAATGCACCATAACGGGTGTGGGAGTCAGAACCCAAAATCATTGCTCCACCTTCTGCTAGCATTTCTCTTGCGAACTGGTGAATAACTGCCTGATGAGGTGGTACATATACGCCACCGTACTTTTTGGCACAGGTAAGACCAAACATGTGGTCATCCTCGTTGATGGTACCGCCTACTGCACATAAGCTGTTGTGGCAGTTTGTAAGAACATATGGCATAGGAAATTTCTCTAAGCCTGATGCTCTTGCAGTCTGAATAATACCTACAAAAGTAATATCATGGGAAGTCAGTTTATCAAAACGAACCTGTAACTTCTCCATATTTCCTGATGTATTGTGTTTTTCTAAAATTCCATATGCAATCGTATTCTTTGCAGCCTCCTGCTTCGATACGGCACGTCCTACTTTCTGTGGAAGTGCTGCTGCATCTTCGATAATTTCATTGCCGTTTACAAGGTAAACACCATTATCGTATAACTTCATAAATTTCCTCTCCTTCCGAAGTGCTAAAAAAGCCTCATTGCTATGAATTATATAGGCAGAGGCTTTAAAAATCAAGCACTTTTACACACTAAACAAAAAAAGTGTCAAAGAATGCTTCTAATGTACTATATTTTTCCTTCTTTTTCCAGAAACGAAATCATATCATCCAGCTTCGCTACCTTCTTCGCAAGCAGCTTTGCTGTCTCTTCATCCGGTTCACTTAAATCCGGCACCATTACCACCCGAAGCCCTGCTCTATATGCAGATAATACACCATTTGGTGAGTCTTCCACTGCGATACAATCCTCCGGCTTTTCCCCTATCTGCTCACAGGCATAAAGGTAAACATCCGGTGCCGGTTTTCCATTTTTCACAGTGGTCGCACTGATTACCTGGTCAAACTTCTCATAGACACCAATAGCTGTCAGATATTCCTTTGCTCTGACAGGCTCTGTTGCGGTTGCAACTGCCGCCTTAATTCCCTTTTCCTTCAGATAAGCTAAAATCTCGTCCACTCCCGGCTTTTTATCAATTCCATGCTGCTTAATGTGCTCATTTACCAGCTCCCGTCTGCGCATACGAATTTTCTGATAATCAAATTCCTCTCCGAAAATGGATTTTAAATAGGGCTCTGTCAGCTTTGTGTCAAGACTGCGGATTTCTAATGCATGCTCCGGTTTCATTGCAAAACCAGCTTCCAAGGCAGCCTGACACCAGTATTTATTCAACCAGCGCTCCGTATCTATTAATATTCCATCCATATCAAAAATTACTGCTTTCATATTTTCCTCTTTCTAAAATGCTATTTTCCTTCATCACTTATGCTTCGTCATCTGATTCTTCGATGTCCTCGGATTCCACTTCTTCCGACTCCTGATATTCATCGAAAACCAGCATGGCACGGAATAAGTCACCATCAATATTAATATCAAACTGACCTCCCATAAGCTGCGTCAGATTTTTCGCAATTGATAATCCTAATCCGCTGCCCTCTGTCGTTCTAGAAGAATCTCCTCTTGTAAAACGCTCTGTTAAATCTCCGGCATTGCTATTTTCTATCGCGAGAGCTTTCTCTGAAACATTTTTTATTGAAAAAGTAACCTTCTTATCGCTAGAAGATACCTCCACATACACCCGGGTTTTCTGCATGGCATATTTTGCTACATTATTATAAAGGTTCTCAATGACCCGGTAAAGCCGACGGCCATCTGCCATAATCGTTACCGCCTCCCGAGGCAGCTTTGTCACAATTGTAAGTTCCCTTTGCTCAAATTTCTCATTAAACTCTCCGGCAGTCTGATAGACCAGTTCTACTAAATCTATCATCTGCATATCCAGCTTCACATTGCCGGAACTAACCTTGGATGCCTCAACTAAATCCTCTGTCAGCTGTTTTAATCGCTGGGATTTCTCATCCAATATTTTAATATAGCCTTTTACCCGTTCGTTTTCAATGTCCTCCCGCTTAATTAGGTTTACATAATTTATAATAGATGTCAATGGTGTTTTGATGTCATGGGAAACATTGGTAATTAAGTCCGCTTTCATTCGCTCATTTTTGGTATTATCATCTACCGCATGAACAAGTCCTGCTCCAATATTATTAATTGCCTCCGCTAGCAGCTTATCATCGCCATGCAGCTCTTCGGTCTCTATTTTTGTATCAAGGGCTCCAGCCCTGATTTTTTCCACCCCGGCCAGAATCTGATATCTATCCACCGCCATGCGTAACAGCATATAGCACTCTGCTCCGCAGAATATCATAAGCAGAATAAAGCAGAATAACTTTCGATAATAAAATGCTCCCATTGCCAGCACAAAGCATATCAACAGATGCACAAGGAACATAAGCATAATTTTAACGGTTATTCTACGCTGTCGGAAGGTCTTTCGGATTCCTTTTCCCAGCCAGTATGCCAGACTGTTCTCCCATAATTTTTCTGCTTTCATCAAGCGTACAATACTTAAGAAAAACAGTAGAAAAAGAGCATCTGTTACAAGGCAGACTGTTCCGGATGCCACTAACAATCCGGAAGCTTCTAATTCTGTACTGTTAATTCTTGCAACCATCATTAAAAGTTCACTCATAATCAGTACAAAACCAATAATCAGAAATTCTGTTTTAATTTTATCAAAATGATTCAGGTAAATTTCATTATCCTCTTCCCGGTGACCTGCCGCAAGAATCAGATATACTAATGTAAGAATCCATCCGATTAAAGCTATCAGACTACCTGCCAGACACACCTTTATCCATGGATACAGCTGTTGGTATTCAATACTTGCATCATACAAATCATCTTCCGCCGAAAGCTTGGTATCCACACCGATAATCAGCATCACATTTTCCTGAGGCCAATAAATTTGTGTATTGTAGCTCTCAAAAAAGTAAGTGGACAGACCTCTGATATCTGTTCCAAACTCTTTATTTATCATATCGTATATCAGATAATTTCCCATGGACTTTGCTTCCATTAATACCCGCTCCGGGTCGAAGCTCTGTCCCTCCTCCATATCCGGCTGATTGGTGTACCAGGCTTCTCCCACCTTATACCAATAACAGAAATTTGTATCCTCCGGTTTAAACTCATCCGTATACTGTAAATAACGTCTGTTATTCTCTGTGGTAAGTGCTTCTCCCTGTAGGGACAAATGCAGATATTCCGCCAGATTATCACACTTCTTCTGAATACACTGGGTATAATATCCGGAATTTAAAAAATCCGACGTTCCGATATCCGTCAACTCAAATATACGTTTTTCAATCATGGTCGCCAGCAAAAAGACTGTCATGGTCAATATTACTGTGAAAAACAGATGCAGAATCAGCCCTGCCAGCTTTGCACCATAGGAATAACTTTTATTCTCCATGCATGTCCTCTTTCCTTATTGCTGCTAAATTTGCAGCCGTTTTAATTTTTCTCTATTTTGTAACCAACACCCCAGACAACCTTTAAATATCTAGGTTCCTTTGGATTAATTTCGATTTTTTCACGAATATGGCGAATATGTACTGCAACTGTATTGTCTGCACCAATTGCATCTTCATTCCAGATGCTCTCATATATCTGGTTGATGGAGTATACTTTCCCCTGATTCTTTACCAGCAAAAGCAGAATATTGTATTCAATCGGAGTTAACTTCACCAGTTCTCCATCTACAGTCACTTCCTTTAAGTCGTCATTGATAGACAAGCCGCCAACTTCATATACCGAAGAATTTTCCTCTGTTGCATTGCCAAGCTGCGTATAACGACGCAGCTGTGATTTGGCACGAGCCACCAGTTCTAATGGGTTAAAAGGCTTCTCCATATAATCGTCTGCTCCGATATTTAAGCCTAATATTTTATCAGAATCCTCTGTTTTTGCAGAAAGAATAATAATCGGTATACTGCTTTCCTCTCGAATCTTTAAAGTCGCACGAATGCCGTCAAGTCTCGGCATCATAACATCCATAATTAAAAGATGGACTTCATTTTCCTTTAATACCTGCAACGCCTCTTCACCGTCGTATGCCTTTAGCACACCAAAGCCCTCCTGCTGCAAATATATCTCAATTGCTTCCACAATTTCTCTATCATCATCACATACCAGTATATTCTGCATAACGCACTCCTCCTGAGATTCATTTTCTTAAACTATAGGTATTTTAACAGTTAAAAATGTATTTTAACAGATGGGAAATCTTAATAAATATTTAATTTATGAAAGACCTCGTATTACTACGAGGTCTTTTGCTTCTAAACTCTTATTCACTTTTCTTCATCTTGCCAAAAAGCGAACGCTTCTCATTCTTTTTCCCTGCAGAATTGTCCGTTTCTCCTGCGGCTTCCTGCTCTTTCCATTTAAAATACTCGGAATCCAGATTCACAGTAATCTCCGGCGCCACATATTCTGTCTTTTCTTCCGGCTGCTGCTCTTCTTCCTCAAGAGCTATGCCGTGCTCTTTAAAATATGCTTCATTAATACGAATTTCCGGCTTCGGTGCAGCCGGTGCTGCCATTTCCGTATCCGCCTCAGAAAGTTTCTCTTTTGTCTTCTTTTTATTGTGTTCCTTTATCAGCTTAAGATATTCGTCGGTGTCCTTTAAGTCCTGCAGATAACCTTTTAAATCCAGCTGGTCTTTCTGCACACGCTGACGCTCCTTCTGAATATTCTCCTCCATCTGGCTGTATACTTCCTTCATGGAATCGGCTGCCGACTGCATAATATCCTGCACAAGTCTCAATGCCTCATCTGTATAAAGAACGGATGCTGCATATACATCCTCTGCCTTTTTGGAGGCATCTGCAATAATTTCTTCCCCTTGTTTACGGGCATGACGTTCTGCCGCATCACGCCCCTTTTTGGTCAGCTCATGTTCATCCATAATTTCATAGATGCACTGATTTAATTCAGAAAAAAGCTGTATCATTTTTCTTTTATCTACTATTACGAGACCTTGCTCTTTATCATACATCTTGCTTTGTGATAACAACACATGCAATGCTCTTAAGACCTGTTCTGTTTTGTCCTGTGCACTCATTATCTGCTCATTCTCCTGCGTCTTACCAGTTTTTTAATTAATACTATAAGGAATATCACCAGTAAAATCAATACTACAATTACTCCGACAATCATCAGGGCATACTGGTTTGGATTCTTTATCAAATCAACAATATTCTTACTCTCTTCCACAACTTTTTTGCCCTGCAGCTCTCCATAAAATGCAGGCACATTCCCAATACCATCATCGTCCGTATCCTCAAAGGTCATCATATATTTAGCAATCGTATCCCAGGCTTTGATTTCTTTTCCACCATCTGTCAGAATAATATCTGCGTAATCCTCCACAGGTGTCCCATCTGCATGTTTCGGTACAACAGAAAGCAGTCCATAGGACATATCCGTTACTGCACCAAGCATCTGAACACTGTAAAGGTCTGAAACCACATGGTAAAGCTCATCATCCACTAATTCTACCCGGTTTCCATTTCTATCTACCAGATAACAGTCTGTCACCTTGTTTAAAATCAGACGGTTTGGATTGTAACTGAAATTCATGCCCGTCATATACAG
The DNA here is from genome assembly GCA_964390485.1 of uncultured Roseburia sp. GTDB lineage: Bacteria > Bacillota > Clostridia > Lachnospirales > Lachnospiraceae > Roseburia. Next base: position 6,080 of record CAYMIS010000008.1, read on the forward strand.
TCTTGCCGCCGGCATCAGGTCTGATACAGATGCGTCGATTTCTGCTGCTACCTTTAATTCTTTTCCGGTAAGGTATGCCTCTACCAGCGGATAACCCGGTATTCCATCCTCACCAATTCCCAAGGAAAAGGAATTAAACACCTGCTCAACTGTAATATCTCCTTTTGCATAGCTGCCACGGACAGTTCCACTTGGTACAATGGCAACATCTACCGCATCTCCGCTGAAATCTTTAGCATTTTCCACACCATAGATATAGGCATCCGCTATAATACTTCCCAGATTATGTTCCTCGTGGATGGTTTCCAAATCCCTCACCGTAGCAAATTCTATATCGTTCTGTGCCAGTACCTGGTCTCTTGTATAGCCAAACTGGGACAGATAATTGGTATCAACGCTTTCCATAAACTCATCAATTTTGTCGCTTATCTCTTTATCTTCCTCAATCTCTCCCATAATCGGATAGAGCTCATAGGACTCCATACTCCAGACACCTTCTGCTGTCTCTGTCAGGGTAAGGGAGCCAAGGTTTTTCCCATATTCGCCGCAGGAAACAATGTATGTGTCTCCATGCTGAATCGGCTCCTCTAAAACGGTGTGGGTATGACCACTGACAATTAAGTCAATCTCCGGAACACTTTTTGCCAGAATCTCATCCTCAGAACGGCTCTCATCCGCATTCGTTCCGCTATGGGATAAGCAGACAATCATATCTACTTCCGGCTCATTGGCATTAATCTCTGCCACAATTTCTTTTGCCGCATCTACCGGTTCTTTAAAGGCTAAAACACAGGTTGGCGAGCAGGCAAGGGAATCCTTTCCAAAAATACCAAATACTGCAATATCCACACCGCCTTTGGTAATCACCATATAATTCGGTGCACCATAGGCATAAAAAGCATCCTTTAACTGCTGCTGTTCCTCCGAAAGACCTGCTTCTTCCATTCCTTCCCAGTCGATATTGCTTACTAACATCTGTGGCACGGTGTCTCCACTTACTCTTGCCGAATCCATCATATTTGCAAGGCCACTGGAACGATAATCAAATTCATGGTTTCCTAAGGTAGTCGCCTCTACTCCAAGGGCTCCTAACATGCGAAGTTCTGCTGCTTCACCCTCATAAATGGTCTGCACCAGTGTTCCCATGGAAAAATCTCCGGCATCCAGCACTAAAGTATCCGGCTTTTTTTCCTTCTGCTTATCTATCAGGGTTTTAATTTTTGCAAAACCACCCACCAGTTCCTCTCCATAGTCTACGTCCGCAAAGCTTTCCAGATGAGAATGGGTATCATGTAAAAACATAATGTCTACCTGTTTTTTCTCCTGCTCTGCCTGTAAACTGAGTTCTCCTGTAAAAGGTAATAACATTGCTGCTGCCATAAAAATTGCTGCAAAACGCTTCTTATTTTTCATATTTTTAAAATAACCCTGCCTTTCTATTGCCTGTATATTATGCCTTTTTTACATTCTTTTTATATATTTTTCCCTATTCAGACAATTTCTAAGTAGACCTTAAATAGTAATTAACTCATACTGGTCTGTTCCAAGACCAATTTTAACTGCGTGGGCAACACAGGTTCTCCAGTTTGTATCCGGGTGTGTCATGTGGAAATGGTCCTCATGCTCTGCCTCTTCCTTGTGTGCCATACAGTTTTCATGTAACACACTGTGATTGTGAAGCATCGGCTGTGCGTTACTTAAATCTGCACATGCCATATCCAGTGCCACCGGGTCAAAGGATGCCAGCATTCCTACATTCGGAATAATCGGCACATCATTCTCTGAATGGCAGTCACAATTTGGTGATACATCACAAATCAGCGAAATGTGGAAGCATGGTCTGTCCTGACAGACTGCTTTGCTGTATTCTGCAATCTTGCAGTTTAAAATATCGTTGGAATTCTCCTGTGTCGGATGCACTGCATCCTTTGGACAGGCTCCGATACATCTTCCGCAGCCCACACATTTATTTAAGTCAATCACCGCTTTTTTGTTCTCAATCACCGGTGCATCATGGGCACAGCTTTTCTTACAAGCTCCACAGCCTACACAAAGGCTCTGGTTTACTGCCGGTTTTCCCTGATTGTGCATTTCCATCTTTCCGGCTCTGGAGCCACAGCCCATACCGATATTTTTCATAGTTCCACCAAATCCGGTTGCCTCATGTCCTTTAAAATGAGTCAGGGAAATGAAAACATCTGCATCCATCACTGCCTGTCCGATTTTGGCTTCTGTTACATATTCGCCCTCCACCGGAACTAAGGCTTCATCTGTTCCCTTTAAGCCATCACCGATAATTACATGACAGCCTGTAGAAAATGGAGAAAAACCATTGGCATAAGCCGTCTCTAAATGGTCAAGGGCATTCTTTCTGCTTCCCACATACAAAGTATTACAGTCCGTTAAAAAAGGTTTACCACCCTGTTCTTTTACAATATCTGCTACCACTTTTGCATAGTTTGGTCTCAAAAATGCCAGATTGCCATATTCTCCAAAGTGAATTTTGATAGCAACATATTTGTCTTCAAAATCAATCTCTTTCATTCCTGCAGTTACGCAAAGACGTCTTAACTTTTGAAGAAGATTTTCCTGTCCGGTTGTCCGGAAATCTGTAAAATATACTTTTGCTTTTTCCATGTTTACTCTCCACTCCCTTTTTATTCTGTATTACTTTGATACTTGATGTCTTGGCAATACGCTTCTCTATTATTTCTATTTTACTTCAATTTCACTGGCAAGTAAACTGTTTCAGAAGTATCAAAAAAAGCTCTCACAAAGCATTCCTCATGGTCTGCTCTGCAAAAGCTTTTTTCTTTCATTATTATTCCGTTTTATCCGTTTTCGAATTCGGCAGATTATTTCGCCTTTACCACTCTTTTTCTCTTACGGAAATAACCAACGGTTCCCACACCTGCGATAATTACAGCTGCGGTACCTGCTGTAACGGCTACCGCTACTTCGTTGTTGATGAACTTCAACCATGCGTTGGTAGAAATCATAAATCCTTTCGGAATCTCCTCTGAATCTGCTAACACCTGACGGTCATTGCCTGCCATGTCAGCTGCACTGTAAACTAAGGAAAGCTTTTTGCTGCTGTTTGGCAGAGAAATAGACACAACTTCTCCATCTTCCTTGGCAAGTTCCATGTAATCATAGGTTTCAACCGTTTTTCCATCTTCGTCAATTAACGTAAAGCTTGCATTTTGCAGCTTAAAGTTATCGGTAACGGCTACATTTACAAGTTTGGAATCCTCTGCGTAAAATTCACCACTTTCTACACCATTGATGATAACCGTTGGTGCTGTATTATCTACGATAAAGGTTATCTCTGCTCCCTTATCGGTTAAGGTGCTGTTTGCCTCATTTCCTGCTCTGTCCTTGGAATAGAAAATAATGTCGTAAATACCTTCCTGTTCGAAGTTCTCCCGGTATAAGGTGTACTCATACTGGTAGCCTGTTTCATCATTTCCGGTTATTTCAGTATCATAGTAAATGGTGTCTTCCTCCATTGCTGCCGGAAGTGCCCCCTCTTTGCTGTTTGTTAAAAGTTCGCCGTTTCTTGTGACATAGATACTGAATTCTTCGATTTTGTCTACATTCATTTCTAATACGGAAAGGTCTTCCATATCCAGATATTTTGTATACACTTTTTCTACGATGTCTGACATTCTGCTTAAATCATAGGTAGAACCATTACGATTCAAGGAAAAACGATAGCTTACTTCTGTTTCATTTCCTGCTAAGTCGGTCTTTTTCGCAGTCAGGGTATAGATTTCATCCGGCTGGCTGTTGACGTTGTTTAGGGTATAGCTATAGTTATTTCCTGCTCCGGCAGGCACTGTTTCTAATTCTATCTGTGCGCCTTTGCTGTTGGTAAGGGTAATTTCTGTTCCCTCTATATCATAGTGTTCGTCTGTCATAGTCACTACCGGAAGGATATCTCCTGCATTGGCAGAACCATCTGCCACACCACTGATGGTAATTTCCGGTGCAATGGTGTCGATGCAAAATTCTTCCTGCGTAAATGGCTCCATTTCATTTCCTGCAAGGTCCGTACAGTTTAGATTGAAGGTGTACTGTCCGTCCTCAGCGAACACAATCGTTGCGGTATGGATATCCTCAGAATGACTCCAACGACTGATTCCTGCTGTCGGGGCAATTTCTGTCTGGAACAGTTTTTCATCAAAGTTGTGCTCTTCTACAGTAATGGTTGCTGTACGGGCGGTGTTGTAGTAGTTTTCTTTCCACGGTGTCATGTTGTCGTAGGTTACTTCTACTACCGGAGCTGTCTGGTCGATGGTAAACTCATCCACCTGGGTATACTCCGCTGCATTGTCTGCTAAGTCTGTACATTCCACGGTTACGGTGTAATCTCCATCCTCATGGAAGGTGAGGTATGCGGTATTTACTTCTTCTTCCATCTTCCAGCCGTCAATCGCTGCATCATAAGGGTTTCCATCTCTGGTAACAAGGATTTTTACGCCTTCCGGGTCAAAGTTTTTCTCGATGATTTCTACCTTTGCCACCCGGTCTGTGCTGTAATATCTGCTGTTTTCCTGGTTTTTATCATAGGTTACAGTGATTTCCGGCAATGTAATGTCTATCATGAGTTCTTTTTCTTCTGTTACTTCGTTGCCGGCTTTGTCCATGGCGGTCACCCGGATGTAGGCTTCGTTGCTTTCGTTGTCTTTGGCACTGATTAGGATGTCGTCCTTAGAAAAGCTTGCGCTTTTTTCGATTTTCTGCCAATCCAGCTCTCCCTCTTCTATATTGTCGATTCTTTTATCTGTCAGGGTTTCTCCGTCAGCAGTTCCTACGCTGTAGGTTATCTGCTTTAAGCCCGCGAAGTTGTCGTTATCCGGTGCATCCTTGGCTTTTACTGTGATGTCGATGTCTTTGTTGAAAAATCCATTGTCATTGGCTCCGTAGGCTATGATGTCGATAACCTCGGAATCCTGTCCTACCGGATTTTCCTTGTCGGACACGAAACCGTCCGTTCGCACTCTAGTAATATTTCCCGCCTTATCCTTTGCATAAAGAAAAACAAAACCCCGGTTGTTTGGCTCAATTGTCATACTGCTTTTGTTTACCAGCTTTGACAAATCTTTTGCATCTTCTGTTTCCTTACATAACATCAATCCTAATTTGCTTTTGCCACTAATACCAAAGTCTGCATCTGCCGTTACTTCGATGTTCTCTTTTGAGAAAAGACGATAGATGATGTTTTTATCTGTTATTTTATGTAATGACTTACCATTCTTTTCTCCATTAAATAAAACGCTGATATCCGTTGGTGCTGTGTAGTCTGCTTTGACGGTGTAAGTATATTTGTTGGAAATGTTTCCTGCTAAGTCGATGGTATAGACGGTCAGCTCGTTTATGCTGTCCTTGTTAATCTTGATAGCTCCATCATTTTTCAGACTGGCTTCTGTTTCAAGGTCCGCATAATCAGTTACTTCTACTACCTCTCCTGTTGTCTCATCCATAATTCCTTTATAGAAGGTTTTGGTTATGGTTTCTGTTGTCTCTTCTTTTTTATCATTTAATGTGGTCTGTTTTAATTCGTAACAGATTCCTACTGCCGGTGCATACTGGCTGCTGTTGTATTCCGGATATGCAAAGGTTATCTTTGCTTTTTTTCCTGCTCCATTGTACCAGCCGGTTTTCGTATCCGGTTTTTCGTTTATTTTAACGGCTGGTTCTCCTAAGGTCTGCTGCCAGATGCGAACGTTACCGTTTTTGTTTGGATTCTTTTTGTTGTTTTTCTTATCCACCGGATTGGCTTTCTCGCTGGCTGCTTTGATGTCCTTATTGGCTGTTGTTAAGCCTGCCTTGGAGGTTGCACGGAAGTAAATGGTTCCGTTTCTCTGTCCGTCCGGGTTGCTTTGTGTGGTTTTATCTTCGTTGTCCTCTGCTTTATCTCCCGGCAGGATGAAGCTGCCTTTCTTGGTCTGCTGGTCATTTTCTTTTTTGATACTGCCGTAGGTCTTGCTGGCTATAGCTTCGTTTCCAGTGTTTTCCACTGTCAGTGTTTCCCAGCTGTTTGTCATAGTTTCAAAGCTCTCTCCCTGCGGGACAAAAAGGTATTCATATCCGGCAACACCGGATACCGAGGTTTCTGCTAAGGAAACCTGATATTTTAACTGCTGGTTTACCCAGTTTCCGTCGTAAGAAATAAAGTCTTTTTCTTCTATATTATAGACATAGGCTGCCACCTGTATTTCCGGGGCTTTGGTGTCTACGCAGATGGCGCGGGCTTTTTCTCCCACCGGGGTAGTGTCACCTGCAGCTGCCTGAGTTGCAGACTGTTTATTTGCTGCGGCTGTTGCAGCTTTATAGGCTCCTTTGTAGGTCACCGGCTCACTTTCGTTTCCAACGTAGTCTGTGACTTTCATCTGAATAGTTCCGTAGTTTTTATCCTCTGCTAATTTCAGGACATAGGTAAAGCTTCCGTAACGGCTTACGCTGTTTCCGTCTAACTCCATCCACTGGCTGTCATTGCCATATTTTACATAGATGGCCTTAATTCCTGAGCCTTCGCTGCGTACTCCTGCATTTTCCGCCCCGTAGTCTCTGATATCTGCTGCGTTCACGGTTATTTTTTTCGCAAAGTAGCTGATGCTGTCATCCGAATTTCCCGTTGGTGCAAGGCTTGTATAAAGGTCTGCCGGTATTACCGGGTCTGTCATGTCGACACCTAAATGCATGATTTTTTCTGTGCCCCGCAATGTACCGTCTTCCTGTATGTACTCATCACTGTAGAGGTTGTTTTCTTTGCTGATAAATCGGAATTCATAGTTTGTTAAGTCACTTTCTCCGATTGTCCACTCGGCACCATCTGTGGTATTCCATACATCACTTCCTAATTCGCGGTACTCTATCTGTTCGTAGGCTCCTGTGCTGGTGTCTAACTCAATGGTTACAGGAGTTTTACTCCAGTGCTCGTTTTCACCGATTCGGATGCTTTCTAAGAAGGCTTCCTGTGTCATGCCATTGATGGTATAGCTTGCCGGCGGTGTATTTACTCTGATTGTAATGGTGTGAGGAGCTGCAGCATTGTAACGGTTGCGAATGCTTCCCTCCGGGATTTTCTCGCTGGCATTAATCTGTAAGGTGGTTTCTCCGGCTTTTAAGCCTTTGATGGTAATGGTTCTGTCATTATTGGAAGTACAGCTTACTTCGCCAGTGCTTGTGGTGCTGTTATTGATACTTACGTTTACTCTGTTGGCTTCTACGCTCTGGTTGGACTGCATTCCTTTTACGTCATAGGAAAAGGTGGTGCTGGCATTCCAGTCGAGACTGATATTTTCTGTTGCGATGTCGTCGGTAATTAACAGGTCTTCGTTCTGAACGCTGTAGGTGCCATCGGTGGTGATGGTATTTGTGGCTGTGCTGTCTTTGGTAAGGTAGTATGGATTGTTTTCGTCAAAGGTAAGGACTGCCTGAATTTCGTAGGTTTCGGTTTTCTGGAGTTCTTCGACACCTTCTTCTTTTATGGTGCTGATATATTTTACAGTATTATTTTCTTTACTATAGATTATATTCACTTCATCTATGTAATCAGTCAATGAATCTATATTTGTTTTACCTATACCAATCGTTCCTAAATACATTTTTTCATATACATTGCTTTGTGGAATTGCATAATAGCTAATTGTCAAGTTTTTGTAGTACTCATTTTCTTTACATTTTAACGCACTACCCTTAATCTCACCTAAAGTGGTAGTAACTTCTATCGTTTTCCACTTCTCAATCGGCTCTTTATCCTCAATCAATTCAAACTGTGCATTCTCATCTGTAGCAAGCTTTGAACTGACATAGACATCACCTTCTAATGGTGCTTTCTCTACTTCAAAGGTTATTATCTGACAATTGGCATCACAGGCATTTTTTTTGCTATATTCAATTTTTACTTTATGTGTGCCTAACTCATTACAGGTAATATAGATTTCTCCCGCAGCACCTGTATCAATCTGCAATTCTGAGTCTGCTACAATCGCCTCATTTTCATCCACTTCATAGCAGGCAAAGTCTCCATATAAATTCTCTGCTGTTGTTTTATCTAAACTGTATCTTATTGTTTCCCCAAATACAGGATTTACTGCATTTTCACCTAATACTTTTCCGGTTGTTTTATCTACCCGAGTATATGTAAATTTCTGCTCAATCGGGTCAACCTTTACATCCGGGGTATCCGTATTGTTGCATCTTGTTATAATATCTTCTTTTTCATTCTCTGCTACTACTGCCAAAGTGTAATTATGCTCTCCATGGGATGAGATGGTAAGCCAATCCTTGCAGGAAATTTCGCAGGTATACTTCCCTGTCTCTTTCTTTTCTTCATCCAAAACAGAAACAAACTGGATATCTTCCGGTAACTGTATATCGTGGGCTGCAATTTCTTCTGTTTCACGGATAACTAACTGCTTTCCTTGTAAGTAATTTTGCACCCTTCCTTTTATTGCCTGAAGCTGTTCTTCCTTTGTATAAGACTTGTCTGCTGTTATTGTTATTTTCATGGTGGATGTAACAGCAGCGTAGTAATTAGAATCTTCCCCACCAGTCTTAGGATTTTGTCTTGTTGGCGTTTCAAAGCTTCCTATTATTTCTGAAAAATCTGCCGTTGCCTGAACCGGCATGGTAACACTGCATTCCTCAGAGGTCTTACTAAGATTCTCATATCCGCTTTCCACTTTTTTTACAACAACACCCTTGTCATTTTTAATTTCCAAGGTTGCGGTTGCTTTGGCATTTTTATAAACATCGCATGCCACTGAAATGCACGCATTTTCTTTACTGGCTGAATCAAAATTTAATTTCTCTGATGTCGTAAATGTCTCTCCATCTTTTACTACATTTCCATCTTCATCTACTTCTTTTGCTGTAATTGTAAGTTCTGCATAATATCCGTTCCATACGTTATCTTGTGTGGAAGCTGCCGCTGTGCTAAAGGCATAGGAAAATGCTGCAACGGCACCCACTGTTTTTCCGCTTTGAGATTTCTGCTCTCTGTTTCCATCATAACAATATCTGGCTGCTTCCAACGTAATTTCGCCTAATACTGCATTGGACTCATCCTCATTTGGCTGCTGTTCCGGATTCGCGGAACTTCCACCACCGATACCCCAACGTTCTGATATGGTATCTTCTTCCTCGGTCATTTCCGGCGCAGCTGTTGCACTAATCTGAAGCGGCATGGCTGTTATCACTAATGCCATTACTAACATCAGATACGCTGCTTTCTTTAATACTGCATTTACTTTCTTTTTCATTTGCTCCTCTTATCCTTTATCCCTTTATTTCTTCGTCGTAACCTTTTTCACATCTGACCATGAAGAGTATATTTTTTTGCTTTTTCCGTCTACTTTTACGGTCTTATAAGCACGGACTCTTACATAGTATTTTTTCTTTGCTTTCAGCTTGGTTATGGTTTTGGAAGTTGTTTTGCTTCCTGAGATGGTTTTGGTTACGGTTTTCTTATCCGTAAATTTACTGCTGGTGGAATACTGTATCTGATAACCACTGATTTTGGTTCCTTTTTTCCAAGTCACTTTAAAGCCTTTGGATTTGGCTGAAAGCTTGGATATCGAAACTGCTTTTGGTTTTATGGTATAGGTCAGCTTCTTGGTTCCGGTGTAGTTTCCTTTGAATTTTATGGTTACCGTATATTTGCCCGGATTTTTACAATCCTTTGCATAGGTTACTTTGTAATCTGTATTTTTCTTTAGCTTTTTACCCTTGGTATCTGTTATGGTTACCGAAGGCTTTCTTTCTTTTCCGTTGTAGGTGTAGCTTGTTTTAGATAACTTTACAGATTTAATCGCATTAATTGTGGTTGTTTTGCCACTCTGTCTGCCACACATGGTACAAAGCGTTTTGATACTTCCTTTTTTGTTTACCTTGGCTTTGGTTATGGTTTTCTGATAATCATGTCCTACCTTGTTCAGTTTCTTCTGCTCAACAATAACTTTTTCACATACCGAGCAGTGACTTCCCTCTGTTAAACCTGTGTTCTGACAGGTGGCTGCTACGGCTTTGTCTGTTACAATGGTGTGTCCTGTTTTGGCAACTTCCTGTTGTGCTACTAAGGTTTCTTTACAGATAGAACAGTGGCTTCCTTCTGTCAAGCCTGTGTTGATACAGGTCGCCTGTACTGCTTTGTCTGTTATGATGTTATGTAAACCCTGATGCCACTTAGTATAATATGCTTCACATCCTTCATGGATACAATTTCCCCGGAATAAACCTGTTCCGGTACAATCTGCATAGACAAGGGCTGTTTCCTCGTATTCATGGGTATGGTCAATTAATTCGTACTTCTGTCCGTTTTCTACTGCCCATGTATAAGCGTAGGTGTTCGGATAACATTTTAATACAGTGTTTTCACAGCCGTAAAAGGCGTTTTCGCCGATGGTAGTTAAGGATTGTGGGGTGTAGAGATACTTTAAATTTACAGAATTATTAAATGCATCTACGCCAATTTGTGTCATTGTATCCGGCAAATTTACTTTTTCAAGATTAGCACAGTTATAAAACATGGCAATTGTTTTTTTACATTTACTCATATCAAACATACTAATGTCTATTTCTTTCATGCCACACTCAACAAACAGTGCTTCCATATCTGTCACATTACTAGTATCAAAGTTACTTACATCCAATTCAGTTAAGGCTTTACAATGCGCAAACATATAGCATATGTTTTTTACTTTGGTTATGTTAAATCCACTAACATCTAAACTTTCTAAAGATTCACATTGATTAAACATAACATGCACTTCTATAAGATTACTTAGCTTTGTTCCTGTAAAATCAGCTTTTTTTAATGCATAGCAACATTGAAACATTGACAGCGTGCTTTCGACTTTACTCAAATCGTGATTACTAAAATCTACTTCCTGTAATTTCTTACAAAAATTAAACATACATGTCATATCTGTTAGATTACCAGTATTGAAATTGCTTATATCTATCTGAGTAAGATTTATACAAGTATTAAACATCCCTGCCATAGTGGTAACTTTACTGGTGTCAAAACTACTGACATCCACTGTTTCCAAAGCTTTGCAAAACATAAACATACTTCCCATGGAAACAACATTACCAGTATCTACATTACTAAGATTGATACTTTCCAATTCTGTACATCCATAAAACAAGTTTGTCATATATTTTACTTTGCTGGTATCCAGATTACTAAAATCCACACTTTTTAATGAACAACACTGTCCAAACATAGTTGCCATACTTGTAACATTACTCGTATCCAGACCGCTTAAGTCTACACTCTCCATATATTGACAGTTATAAAAAAAGTATCTAAGCGATGTTATTCCAGTTACATTTACAACTGCCTTTTTTATTTTCAGGCATACATCATCCGATGACCATTGCGGAACTGTTTTTCTTTCATCTTCCAGATATACTCCTTCGTAATCACCATTTCCGGTAAGATAAAGCACGCCTGCACTGTCTACTTTCCATGTAATAGCTCCATCCACACCCTCATACAAATATCCATCTGTTGTGCTGGCATACTCCGATGCTGTTGCATACTCCATCTGCGTAATTTCCGTTGAATCTACCTTCCATTCCGCAATCAGACTTTCCCGGTATGCATCCACCTCTGCCTTATCCATGTCTTCTGTTACTATGAAATCATAGGTATACTGCCGTATGTCTTCATCATTTTCAATCTCTTCTGTAATTGCTTCCCCAATTATTTCTGTCTCAGCTTCTTCACTGACTGTTTCAGTTGTGTTTTCTGTGGCATAAGCTATCTGGTTTCCTAGTGGGCTTATTATTCCTGCAAAAAACGCTCCTGTTATTAGCAGTGTTACAAAACCTTTTTTCATGTTGTCTCCTCGTTAGTCCAAATAAATCTGTCAAAATTTTACTGCGTTTATAAAAACATTCGATTTTTATTATATGTCATATGTCGCGCTATATACAATATGACTTTTTTCCTAATTTTAGCAATAGTGCTTGTTTTTTCTGAAAAATCTGCCTTTTCGCTATTTAATTTTATCTACTAATATGCATTTTTTCAAGAATTTGAGGTTGGCTGTTCATTGTCTTCGCGCGCCTTGTAGACCCATACTTGATTTTTTCCCATTTGAATTAGGATAACCTTGTCTCCACGATTAAATTTTTCTAACAAAAAAGCATTTGGAAGATAACTTTGCATTCTTCCATTTTTTCTAATTTTAAAATTTCCATACCGATTCATGCTTGCCGACACATATATTGCTTCTCTCGCATATATTTCATTTCTCTTTGCCGATTCTGCTAATTTACTCGCTGTATTCCATGTATTGCGTAAAGCAATAGGCAAAATTATATTCACCACTATAAAAAAAAGTATCGCAGCACTTAATCTATTCATATAAATTAATGATTTGCATATTATAATCAAAAAGAACAGTATTATACCATAAAGAACTATCAACCATTTACTATTCCTATTTCTATTTTCTATAGCACTTACAATATAATTTTTCTCACTCTCCGTTAATAAGCGCTCGTTTTCCATCAATTCCATTTATCTTTTCCTCTCTTACCCTGCTCTCAGAAATACTTTTTATTCAAAAATTAAATTCCCATTTTCATCAAAATCAATTATACTTATTTTCTTATTATCATAATTCAACCTATAGTGTTCATTATATGACTCATCGTAATCATCCCCATAAACAATGTCATAAAAAGCACCACTTAACAAATTGTTTAAAAAGTCTGTGACTGCAGTTGTCGGAATATCTGTCCCCGGCTTTCCTGGTTCCCTATTTTCGCCTTCTGTTCCACCCAAAATAAGAAAATTAATAATTTTACTATTAGCAAGACCTTGGGAAACTCTAGCCAATTCTCTTCTCATAGTTTCTTTTGCTGTATGATTAATTTCTGCGTTACTCATTGGTATCTCTCCTAAGGAAGGTGTTTTATTCCAATATGATGTCAGCTTCCTAACATCTCCTGATATGTAAAACCTCTTTAATCTACCAAAAATTCACTTGCGCGCCTTGTATACCCACACATATTTCTTTCTCACTTTCACCAATATAACAACATCTCTTTTTTTAATATTTTCTCTTAAAGCTGCATCACAAAAAAAGAGTTTCCACCTACCTTTTTCCATTACCTCAAAGGTTGCATGATGATATTTATTTGAATCTAAAAATACCGCTTCTCTTACATAAACCTCATTCTTTTTAGCTGATTTCATAATCTTATCTGAGATAACATAATTCTCTCCAATACATACTCCAGCTAATATTGTCCATAATATGAAATTTATTACTGCTTCTCTTATTCCACCCAAGCAATAAAAAAATACACTGAGTACTACTATTAGAAAAATCACCAAACCACACAACATGATTATTAATTTCCAATTTCTATTCTCATAGGCGTTTATAATTCGCTCCCTCTCCTGTTCCGTCAATAAACGTTCTTTTTCCACTAGCTTTATTTCATTTTTCCAAGTTTCTGTATAATAATTATTTCTCTTTTTCTTTTTTTCCAACTCTTTGTTTTCTTTCTCCATTTTGCTCTCTCACTTTATTCAGATATCAACTTATCGTTCACATCAAACTTTATAACTTTGCCAACATTTCATCCTTGCGTATTTTGTACACACCTATATGATTTTTTTCCAAACTATCTATAATATGTTTCCTCTCCTGTTCTGTTAGCAGACGCTCTCCATCCAAAAGTTCTATGTTTTTTTGTCGCTTTCACTTCATTCTCCTAAATATCTCTTATTAATGAACCAGACTTTCTATTTCGCAGTAGCTATTAATCTGCCTGCATCTCGTCCTCACGTGCCTTATATACCCATACACGGTTTTTTTTAATTTTTACTAATATAACCTTTTCTCCCTTCCTAATTTCATCCCTTATACCTATATCACAAAAAAAATATTCTCTCTTACCATTTTTCATTATTTCAAAGGCACCATGATGATATTTGCTTGAATGCAAAAATATAGCTTCTTTTACATATGCTTTATTTTCTTTCACCAATCTCAAATGCTTTTCTGTAACAAAATAAAGTTCCCCCAAATAGACCACTATAAACACTGTCCATAAAGCAAGGTTTATTATTGCATCTTTTATTCCTCCAAGATAGAAAAAAAATACACTTAGTCCTATTACTAGTACATAAAATACTACGCACGCTATTGTAAATGCTTTCCAATTTCTTTTTTCAAAAATTTCTATAATATGCTCTCTTTCTTGTTTCGTTAGCAAGCGTTCTTTTTCTAATAGCTTTATCTTACCCTTTTGACATTCATCATATCGCTGAAGTAATCCTTTTTTTTCTAACGTTTTTCTTTTCTCCATTTTGCTCTCTCACTTTATTCAAATATCAAATTACCATTATCATCAAAATCTATTACAGTAATTTCTTTTTCATCATAAACAATTCTGCTATATTCAGAGTAGGAATCATCATATTCATCTCCTAAGAGCAAATCATTTATACTACCAGTAAACCAGTTTAAGATGGGGTTAACACTTGTATCTGTCGCCAAAGATGTAGGAATATCTGCCCCAGGTTTTGCAGGTTGAACCCCCTCTATTGCATCTTCTCCTCCTAATAATAGATATTTGATGAGTTTACTATCAGATAAATAACCTGAAAATAACCTCAATTCATTTTTTATAATATGCTTGTTTATATTAACATCTGCGGGATTAGAAGATATTTTTGTTACCCCGGGTATTTTATTCCAAAATTTTGACAACGCTTTTGTATCTTCCTTACTAATACGCAAAAGTCTTCCTGTAAGTTTCTTAAACAAATCGTTTAATCCCTTTGTAACTTTACTTCCTACTCCAGCTAATAACGCATCCATTACAGCAGTAAACACCATATTAGAATCTTCATCATAAAAATCTCCACCAAATGCCTTATCCAGTTCTCCATCAATTAATTGGTAACCAAAACTAGTTTCTCCCACAAGTAACATTTGCATAGGCAATGCCAACCCTTCTACTCCCATCGGTGCAGTAATAATTGCTCCTGTGCAAAACTGGTCAACTGCCATATAGACATAATCCAAAAACTCTCGCTTCGTTCCACTCATCACGTCATTAACAACCTGCACACTTATTCCAATTCCTGCAACAACCGCTCCACCGATTGCTGCTGTTTTAACAACCGTAATTGCAGCTGTACCGATAGCCGCTACTGCTGCACCACCTGTAAGTACTGCTACTGCTGCGATAGCCGCTGCTACTGCCGCTACAACTGCCACAACAACTACTGCCGCCAACACCTTCTTCGCCAACTTCTTCCAATCCCTCTTCACTGCCACCGGAGCATCCTCAAACGGTGCATAACTGATACGCTCATACGCCTGTATCTGCACATCCTGTCCGAAGCATTCGATTGTCTGATTAATAGAAAGGGTTGCTCCATTCTCCGAAATATCTTTCAATTCAATCTGGCAAGGTGTATTGATATTTACTTTTCCCATCTTGCTCTTCAGCAGTATCGCTTCCTTGGCTGTAACCTTGACCTGACTCATCACCTGTCCCATAATTCCCTCGGTGTCTAACATTTCCAGCATAACACAGGAATCTAAGCCCTCATTCATGGTAAAGGAGAGCTTGTCCGGGAACAGCTTCATTTTCTGGGACTGGTACTGGAAAAGATTGTTTTGACACTGTGAAGTATCTGCACAGGTACTGCCATTGCTTCTAATACAGTTAATAACTGCCGCATTCTGTCCCATTGCATCATCAATACACAGATTTACCTGCTCCCCCTCTTCCGGCATGGCATACATGATGCTGGATGAGATTGGGTGCCAGTCAAAAAAGTATTCGCCTGTTCCGGTTCTGTTTTTATCAATATCAAGACTGACCTTTACCTTATCCTGCATTGTCTTTGTTACACTGCCCCTAAGCTGTAAGCCGCATAACTTTTTATTTACAATTGTTTTCTGCAAGAAAGCACTTTTTCCCGCAAGTATGTAGTAAAAATGCAGTTCACTATCTACGATAGAGGTCTCCTTCTCGATAATTCGAAAGACACCTTCTGTAATACTTACCAGACTGCCAAGGCTGTAGTCCTTATCACATAATACCTTATGATATTCATATTCCCGCTGTTCTCCCGGGCAGAGGTCTTTCCCTTTGTGGTAAGCATCCTCTAATATTCCGTACTCCAGATAACGGTAATTTTCCAGTTGCTTTGTGCCGGAAGTCTGTATGTCAATGCACAGATAGGGCTTTGAGGCATAGATGTACGGGATAATTCCCTGATTGGAAACGCTGGCAATGCGCTTGATAAATTCCCAATCCGTCTCTCCGTACTGGAATACCGGATAGCCAATGCCGCACTCCCCGGAATTTTCCCATACCGTAACTGCACCGGTATAATCTGACAGTACATGCTCTGCCACCTCTGCATAACTCATTCCCACATCCTGAAAGAAACGGCTCTTTTTCACAAGGTCAAGCTTCAAGGAATAGGAAGTCACTTCCACCTCCAGGGTATGTACTCCGTTACAAACCTTATCCTGCAATTCTGTCAGGTATCCACAGAAGATGCCTTCCCCTCCTGCCTCAATCTGGATTTCTTTTCCACCGCTCTCGATACAAAAAGTCTCTGTGACAACACCCGGATTCATAATCAGGCGAAGCTTTGCTTTCCCATGCTCGTTTACCTTCTCACGGATTGTCATGTCTAATATTTTCTGTATGCCATCGATTCCTGTTATTTTAATCTCTGAATATTCTGCAAACTGCATAATCTCTCCTTCTAGCCTTGCCGCCATGTTGTAGTTGTCTCCTGCCCGGATTGCAGTACTTCGATAATTCCGCCATATTTACAAACCAGAAAAGAATTGGTTGTAATACATGGATAATATGCCTCCGCATCCATATCATAAATGAGGTCATCCTCCTTTGCGTCAAACCAGTTTCCTACAATGATTGGTTCACACTGGATTCCATCAATTTTAGAAGAGGAGGTCTTCTTTCCTTCCGGGGTAACGTAGGGCTCTAAGCACACCTGTTTCCCATTTTTCGGTTTTGTATTGCTTTTGCAGACTCCATAATAAGAAATATTTCCATCATCCCCCACAACACAATTATTCTGATGTACCTTCGGGTGCTCTTTATTATCTGCATACACACCATAGCTTTGGGGCAGATTCAGCTTTCGCGGATGTGTTCCGCAACTGCACCGCAGTAACGCGCCCCTTACCAGCAGATTGCTCGGGTTAGATTCATCCTGCAATTCCCTGTCCCGCTGCACCTCTTCCTCTAACAGCTTTTTCTCTTCTTCCGTAAACTCCTCCGGTAATTCTGTTACCTCGTTCTTATCCTTTGGCATCTTTTCACCCTTTCTTATACCGTCTCTAATTCCTCTATCCGTAAAATTGCATCCCTGCGCAGCATACTTTCCAATAAATCCAGACGGACTATGATGTATTTGTCGTTATTATGCCTTATGAAAAAAATGCTGTTTTCTCCCACCGCGGCTTTGCTTATGGCCCCCTTTTCTATGGAAGCATGGAACTGACCATAAACTGTTTTTTCCTTTACGATGCAGTCAATCTCTTCCAAAAAAGGAAGGAAATATACCTCTGCTTTATTATTCTGTCCATCCAGCAACACGATTTCCTTATACTTTAATGCCGGCTCATAAAGCTTTAACACGTCTTTTATTTTTTTGCTTATCATGAAAAAAGGATGAAACAGCACTTCCGGGAATATCGTATCCTTATCTCCCCGCACCGGAAGCACCACGCGATTCGGTATTTTATAGTAGGTTCCCGGCTGTATGTCCTCTACGTTAATTTTCTGATACCAGTTCACAATCTGGGGGCCGTGTACCAGCTTCGCATCCTGTTTTATAAAAAAATATCTCATATCTATTTCCCAACACTTTCATATAACACGGTATTTTTGCACAGATATTCGCCATAGACGATTTTTAAGTCTTCGGTTTTTTCCATCTGCATAAAGGACCGCAGTTTTACAATCAATTCCACATAAACTGCCATGCAGCTTTCTATTAAAGACTTGTACTTTATCATACAGACCCGTCGATAGCGGCATAGTTCATGATATTTTACCCGAATTATTTTCTTTTCAATATAATTTCTAAAGGCTTCTACGTCCTGCTCTAGTAATTTCTCAAAGCAGTGAAATTGATAATAGCCTGTAATCGGTGCCTTATCGAAATAGAAATCACGGTCATAAATATCAATTTTCATCTCAATGCAGTTATTTAACAAACTGCTGTTTAAAAAGCTAATCACAATATAGGCTGCTTCCTTCTCTTCCTGCTTTGCCTGTAAAAAAAGCTGATGAAATGCACCCAGAAGACTTTTCAATATCTGCTCCTGCTGTTCTGTCATGATTTTATCAAGGGCTTCCTTCTGCTTATCTGCTGTCTGCATGACATATTCCATTATCTCTTTTTCTAATAATTTCTCCCGTTCTGTCCGCATCCTTACTCCACATTCTGAACATGCACCTGTTCTGCAATTAATTTTACTTCGTTATTAACTTCGATTTTGGATTCACCCTGTAAAAGCTCGACTCCCTGCTGTCCCTGCACCGTAATCTTTTCTGCTTCGCTGGAAAGATTAAGCTCTTTTGCCGCAGAAATCGTAATGTTTTTATTGCTGTTTAGGATTAAGCCCTTTTCATCATCGAGAATAATGTCCATCCCTGTATTATTTGTAATTCGCAGTTCATGCTCTGAGAAACGAATTTCCTTATTATAGGGATTCTTGATAAATTTCGTATTGGCATCCGCAGACCCCATAGACAAATGAACGGCACTGCTGGCATATGCTTCCTCCGGCTCCTCTGTCGGAAAAATGATTCTTACCGCATCTTCTTTTTCCGGCATGCTGTACCAGCCCGCTCCTGTTTTTGTGGAGTAAACGGTGGCATAAGCATATTTTCTGCTGCCATAGGCTTCTATCGCATCAAAGGATACTTCTATCCTGTCGTTTTCCACACCCTCCACGGTTGCCTGAAAGGTTGCTCCAATTAAGCTTTCATTTTTCACCTTCTGCTGCAAAAATCCCTTTTTACTTCTTAAGGTATAGCTGTGAATCAGCTCTTCGCCTTCCCATTTTCCCTCTACCCCATAGACATACAATGCTTTTCCATTGATACTTGCCGCATCCCCTAGCTGCAGAACCTCTCTTGTGTTGACGATATATTCTATCCGGTCATCGGTGTTGACCGATACACCGTTCTCACTCTTCTTTTCATATTCAAAATAAATATTTCGAACCATATAATTACTGTCGGAAAGGTCGACTCCTGTCCGCTCTTCGATACCAATCATGCTGCGACAGCCGTTGGTTTTGTAATAAGGAATCAGATATCCTCCCAGCTCCGATGCCATCCGCTTTAAAAATTCCCAATCTGTTTCCTCATACTGTACCACCATGTGTGGAATCGGCTGCTCAAAATCACTGCTTATCAGACAGCCTGCACCATATTTTCCAATAATTTTAGAAGTAATGGTTTCTAAGGTATTGCTGCTATCCTGAAAAATTCTGGTGTTTTCCGTCATATCCATTTTTACCGTTTCTCCCTGCAAAATAAGCTTCACGCGGTAGATATCTTCCTGACTGATTGTGAGGCTCTGCACCAGACCGGAAAATACCATTTCACTTTTTTCTCCCTGCTTTTCCTCTACGGCAAACCATTCCCCGGAACTTCCCTTTTCTTTACAGGCCTCATAATCCTCTGCCTTTAGGTAGCCTTCAATGACGGCAAAGCCATGATGGTTGATTCTTTTTTCATATTCGCACTTTGTAACATGAAGCATTTCCATGTTGGTTATCACAATATTTCCACTATTCATTTTGATTTTTCTCCTCTGTTATGCTTGCTATTCCCTCTAAAAATCTGCTTCTCCATTCATAGCTTTCTGCATAAAGGCAGGTAAAGGTTCCCTGCATCAGCTTTCCATGGATAAATGTTAAAAATGTCAGATTATATAACGTATCTCCGATGGCAGGGGAGGTGTAATCGAACCAGCCAATCTTCTTACCGCCCGCATTTATCATGTCCTCTTCAAAATAGCGGATTCCTGTGTATATCTTTTTCAGATTTACCTTAACTTCTTTTACTAACTCCCCTAACAGTTCTTCCTCTATCTGCTGGTCGATATAGCCGAATTTGTAATCCACCGTGGCATCCTCATTGGTAAGGATTACCGGCGGTCTGTTTTGTGCCGGATATTTTCCTTTTGCAATTTCCTCCGGCATTGGATGAAAATTCTCTGGTACCTGCATATAAAAATCGCCATTCATAATTTCTGTATGCACAAGATTACTCATCTGTTTCTTCCCCCTTTACGGTTTTGTCCTGATTATTAATAGAATAGAGCATTTGCAATACGACGGATTTCCAGTTATCCGCCCGATAGATGCTGCAGCTGAATTTTCCCACTGCCAGCTTTCCACCTACTGAAAATATAAAAACCAGACAGTATAGTGGCACATCCATGCTGCCGGCGCGGTAATCGTACCAGCCCACTTTTATATATCCGTTGTCCTCAATTCCCCGCTCATAAAATTCGTATCCCGGCTGAAACTCTTTTAATAACCGAAGCTGCTCCTTTATACTCTCTTCGAGCTCTGATTCTTCCAGCTTCTCCTCCGTCAAAGAAAGCATCATATCGATGCTGTAATCTCTGGAGCATTTTATAATGTCCATTTTTGCCGAGTGTCCGTATTTCATCGTCCAGACTTCCTCCGGCATGTCTATAAATCGAAGTGGGAGCATCATTTTCACCTGATGCTCCCAGAAAGAATATTCGTGAAAATGATAAAGGTCTCCTTTTATTGTTATTCCTGTATATACATTTCCAATTGAATATTTTTTATGAATATTTAGTAATTTTACAATTTCTTCGTCGCCGTACTGTGTCATCTTTTTCTCCCAGGTTTGTCTTGTATGCATAAGACACGATTCGTTCGTACTTTTTGTGTAGTACTTATTTTAAATCCCATTGTACCACAAATAGTTGTAATTGTAATCGTACTTTATTCCTAGTTTGAACGAGTGATGTAAAAAGATTCTTGTTTGCAAGATTCCCTAGCTTTAGCGTGACAAGGTTTTTCCTATAAAAAAAGCTTTTACAAAGCACTCCTGATGGTCTGCTCTGCAAAAGCTTTTTTTCTCTATCTTATTGTTTTTATGATACCAGTTCAAAATGGGTACACACCGGATACCCCGGTTCCCCGGTCTGTAAGCTGGCTTCAATTCCATAAATCATTTTTAACGTCTCGGTTGTAATGGCATCCTTGGGTGCACCCTTACAGATTACCTTTCCATCTTTCATGCCAATGATGTAATCTGCAAAACGACTCGCCTGATTCAGCTCATGTAAAACCATTACAATGGTCAGCCTTTTTTCTCGATTGAGCTTCTGCAATAGTGTCAGAACCTCCAGCTGATGCGCCATATCCAGATACGTGGTGGGCTCATCCAAAAGAATAATGTCTGTCTCTTGCGCTAATGTCATGGCTATCCATGCCCGCTGTCTCTGTCCCCCGGACAGGCTGCTCACCAGCCGGTCTGCAAATTCTGTCAGTCCGGTTTCCCGGATTGCCCATTCTATCTGTTCTTTGTCGTGCATATCCAGGCCACCAATTGCCTTCTGATATGGAAAACGGCCATAGGCCACCAGTTCCCGCACGGTTATCGCATCCGGGCTGACCGGAGACTGTGGCAAAAATGCCATCTGCTTTGCAATTTCCTTTGCTCTCTGGGTTTTGATGTTTTTCTCATTGATATAAATCTGCCCGGAATCTGGTTTTAAGATTCGTGCCACTGTTTTCAAAAAGGTGGACTTTCCACATCCGTTTGCGCCCACTACAATCGAGATTTTTTCCTTAGGAATTTCTAATGTCATATCCTTTATCACATTTGTTTTTTCATAGGAAACAGAAAGTTTCTCTACTCTGATTGCTTCCATATATAATAACCATGCCTTTCTAATACCTGTATTCTGTCAGATTTTTCCGGTAAAATTTTCTCTGACGATACTAGTCTACTATGCTGCTTCATATGTGTCCTACTAGGATTCCTTTATCATCAGGTATACAAAATAGGGTACCCCGACAATGGACACAAGAATTCCTGCCGGTATCTCAATGGGGGAGAACAGATTTCTTGATACCGCATCTGCCACCAGTAATATGGCAATAGCAACTCCTGCGGATACCGGAAGATAGCAGGAATGCTTTGTTCCCACCAGTCTTCTTGCAATATGGGGCGCGATAAGTCCCAGAAAACCTATGTTTCCTGCAAAAGCGGTTGCTGCCCCGGCTAATACAACAGCAGCAAGAAGCAGCTTCTTTCGCTCCCGTTCAACCTCCACCCCCCAGCCAACGGCTGTTTCATCAGAGAAGTTCATCGCATCCAGTATTTTGCTTTTCCATAAGATATAAACCATTGCGATTACAACTACCGGGAATAATACCTTCACATACTGCCAGCCTGCGCCCCAGAGAGAGCCTGTTGTCCAGATTAAAATCCGATTATAGTCGCCCACACCACTTCGAAAGGTAAAGGCTGTTATTAATGCACTCAATCCCGCATTGACACCGATTCCCATCAAAAGAAGACGTTTTGGTCGTAAGCCGCCCCTGCTGGAAAAAAAGTAAATAAACAATGCCGCCAGAAAGGCTCCAATGATTGCCATAAAGGGCAGCACATAAATGGAATTTTCTCCCAGTTCACTATAATATGCCGTTGTCTGCATCTGTATAAAAAGAACTGCCGCCACGGCTCCTCCGGCATTAATACCAAGAATCCCGGGGTCTGCCAAATCATTCTTTGTCATGGTCTGTAAGATTGCACCGGATATGGACAGTGCTACTGCCACCAAGGCTCCAACCAGAATACGAGGCAGTCTGATATCCATAATTGCTGTACGGGCAAGCTTTTCTCCACCGCCAAATAATACTGCCAACACCTCCTGTGGTGTAATCTCATAGCTTCCCCAGCATAAGGAAAGCATTGCTGCTGATAAGACAAGGATAAGACTTATTATGACCCAGAAAAGAATTCTTCTTTTTTTCATGTTAGCCACGCTCCTTTCCCGCCATATACAAGAAGAATGGCACACCGATAATCGCTGTAAAAATTCCAATCGGTGTCTCATAGGGCAGATAAATTAACCGGGCCGCCACATCCCCGTAGGTAAGCAGTACCGCTCCCAGAAGGAAGCTGAGAGGAATAATTTTCCGATAATCTTCTCCCACAATCATCCCCACCGTCTGTGGCACAATCAAGCCTACAAAGCCAATGGTTTTTCCTACTGCAACGGTTACCGCACATAGGGGTATCAATAAAAGGATGGTAACCATTCGCACTCTCTGAGGATTTTCTCCTAACCCAATTGCGGTATCGTCACCAAGACTGATGATATTTATTTTTCCGGACAACAGGATTGCAAGTAAAATACCTATCAATGCGGCTGGTACAATCAGCTTTACGTCTGTCCAGGATGCACTTCGAAAACCACCGGACACCCAGAAGGCTACCATCTGGGACTGATTCGATAATAATCCAATCATATTGGTCAACGCTATAAAAAAGGTGCTCATTGCCGTTCCTGCAAGAAGCAGCTTGGTAATGCTCATATTTCCCGCATTACGCATAGTAAAACCTACAATTAATATGCCTCCGGCAAATGCTCCCATCAACGCCGCAAGAAGTACCCTTCCGCTGGTTACCCCAATTCCTGTTGCATAAAAACAGGCAATCGCTAAGGTTGCCCCCTGACTGATTCCAAGCAGGGAAGGCTCTGCAATAGGATTTCTTGTTACTCCCTGCATCATGGCTCCTGCCATGGCTAAGATACCTCCGGTAAACAGGGCACAAATTGCTCTTGGGATTCTCACATCACGAATCATCATATCGGTAAGTGTCTCTTCATATTGAAAAATGCCATGCAAGATATCTGCCATTTCTATTTCCATTGCCCCCTTTGACAAGGCAAGGAATAAACCGGGAAAAAGCAGGGCAAGCCCTGCTATTCCTAGTATCCAAACTCTTTTATTCTGCTTTCGTTCCATCTAACATCTCCAAAATCTCATCTAAAAGAAGCTCTCGTCCGATTGAACTGTATCCCTGATTGAAATATGGAGACGCTGTAAGCTCAATCACCTTTCCATTCTCTACTGCCGGAAGGCTGTTCCAGATTGCATTTGCTTCTAATTCTGCTTTGTCTGCTTCTGTTGCCATTACGAAGATATAATCTGCTTTGATAGACGCCAATCCTTCATAGGTTACAACCGGCAAGCTGATATCACTCTGTTCCGGCATTCCTTCAGGTACCTTCAGTCCCATATCTTCATATAAAATGCTTCCAAAGCCTGCGCCGGTAAATACGAAGAACTGTCCACCGCTTGCTAAGAAAGACATATAGCTTGCATCTTCACCATAGGTCTCTTTGATTTTTGCCCCAGCTTCTGCTGCCTTTGTTTCATAAGCTGTCAGCCAGGCTTCCGCTTCCGCCTCTTTTCCAAAAATCTCTGCTACTGTGTAGATGTCATCCTTCCAGTTTAATGCTTCGAGCTGAATCATTACTGTTGGCGCAATTGCAGAAAGCTGGTCATACATTTTTTCCTGAACCGTAGAGATAATGATTAAATCCGGATTCAGGTTCATCACTGCTTCCACATCCATGGTATCCTGCATACTGTAGCCTAAGATTTCTGCCCCTGCTAAAGTTTCCTCTAAATATACTGGAAACTTTGTATAGTCATAAGCATCACTATTGGCAGTTCCGATTACAGAGTATCCTAAAATGGAAAGAATATCACTATTTCCGCTTAAATCCACAATTCGTTCTGGTTCTGCCGGTATCTCAACTTCTCCTCGCACGTCAGTAACTGTTATCGTCGCATTTTCAGAAGCAACATTTTCTGCCTGATTTTCTGTTACCTCCGCTGTCTGTTTTTCTGTTCCAGCTGCCTGCTCTGTTGCAGCATTGTTTTCTGTATTCTCTGCATTACTGCTTCCACAGCCTGCAAGAACTGTCATACACATTGCTGCACATGCAAAGCTGGCAGCTAATTTTTTCATAAATTTCTTCTTTACCATAAGTTTTCTCCTGACCTTTCTTTGAATCTTATTCGTGTCTGCATTTTATCTGGTTTCATTACACATAACCCGTCGAGTTTGTCATTTTTTACCATTGTTAGTTATATCTAACCTTTAACCATGGGTATACTATCAATCTAAGATATATTTTTCAATATATGCACTCATTTTCATTATTTTTTCATCTAATATGATTATTTTATTAATGATTTTTACAAAAATATGGTAACTTAATTGGTGATAGATGTTTTTTATTGAAATGAATTTAACGTTTTCATAGATACAGCCGCTGAACTTCTCTATCGGTTGTTCTATTAATACGCTATTATAATAAGAAGAAAGAGGAAATTTTATGCAGGTAAAGGATACCAAATCTTTTCAGGAATATGTCTTTAAGAAGCTGACCTTTCAGCCCTTACAAAAAGAAAATTATACGCTTTATACCAATCAAAAACACCCGGAATATGGCTATTGCTGTATGTACTGCCGGGAAGGCTATTACCATCTTGGCATTGCTGATTACACGATTCCTGAGGATTTTTCTGTTCATTTTTCTAACCCCAGCCGCCAGCTCCGTTTTGGTGCCATGTTGTCTGGAAAAACTCATTTTAAATTAAGTGATATGCCCGCTTCTTCTTTCCTGCCTTCCTCATTTCTTGTTATGGAAGAAAATATTCAGGGTCAGCAGGTCTGGAAAGCCGGAGAACATTTATCGGGAATAGAACTGACCATTTTTGAGCCGTATATCCGCAATTGCCTTCTGCCCTTTTTCCCGGATACCTTTACCTTAGACCAATTTTCACCAAATTATACGTTTCACTTTCTGCCACCGGAAATTCTGCAAATTATCAGCCGTCTTCAGGCACTGCACCAGCAGGATATACTAACGCCACTTTATTTAGAATCTTTTGTTTTAGAATGCGTGGCTGTTTTGAATCAGGCTTTTTCCAATAATCAATCAGCTTTTTCAAAAAAAGATTCTATTACGCATATTTCGATTGGTTCTAACCGAAGGCTCACAATCCACGAAGAAGACAAGAAAGCCCTGCAACGTGCTCACGATATTTTGTCGGAATCTTTTCGCAATCCGCCAACAATTCAGGCCTTAAGCGAGCAGGTACTGCTTTCTCCACAGAAGCTGAAATATGCCTTTGCTGCCCAATACCATATGAGTATCTACGAATATACACTTTCTTTAAAGATGGCACATGCCGCCATGCTTTTAACTACGACTTCCATGAGTGTGGATACAATTGCGAATGAAATCGGATATCATTATCCGGGGAATTTTATTCAGGCATTTAAAAAGACCTATGGTCAGACTCCTCTGAAATTCCGCAAAAACAAAGAAGACATCCGTTAAATGCCGGATGCCTTCTTAAAATTTTCACTATAAAATCTATTTTTTTTCTTCTTCCTGCTTAAAGATTACCTTGAATATCGGGAAAAATACCCAGAAGGATATGGCACAGTTAATAAGCATTGTCACAATATCTGCCACTGTAACTCCTGCTGTTCCCATTACGTTCCGGAAGAAATTGTAAATCGGGTCTTTGTATATTCCCTGTAATGCTGCTGCACCAATGGAAATAATGATATATGCCAGCACATACCAGAAGGCTGCTTTCGCAACAGAACCCTTGGATTTAAAGGTCACATTTCTCTGAAGAAAGAAATTGATTATCTGGGCAATCGCCATTGTAATTTCTACTGCGAGGAAGTATGCCAGTCCACCGCCACCGCCTTCAGCTATTGCCCCTGCGGCATAATCAAATACATAATAAGGAGCTCCTCCTACACTTCCGCATTGCCATATCTGAAAATTTGTATTTACAAGATTTGTCATTCCAAATATTGCTTTAATAAGAGGCATTAAAACCATCTGTAACACGGTCACTCCATTACTTACTACAAAAAACACTAAGAATTGTGCAACGGTAGGGTGTTTTGCAGCAAAATTTTTCCATGCTTTTACCATTGGATTTCCTACTGTCTCACTCATTTTATTTCTCCTTACTTTTATGATTTTAATTCGTCTTCTGTCAGAATCACGACTTCTGCCTCTGTATCTTTTTTATAACGTTTTAAAACTTTTACTTCTAAGAATACAAGCAGTGCTGCTACTAAAATATCAATAACAATTGCTGTAATCTGCCATCCCTGTAAACCTTCATTTAAGTTTTCAGGTGCATATGCACGGCTGTTTACAACGGTATACATAATATTCTTACAAGCCTGACGCATTGCCAGTAATGAGGTTGCGCTTGTTGTATCTGTTAAATGGTTTGTTTCTGTGTCATATGCTACCAGCATACAGTCATTACCATTACGAATCATACGGTCTGCATCCTGGAATCCATAGATTCCATAATAGTCAGTTAATACAAAACCTCTAAATCCCCACTCCTCACGAAGCACCGTATTAAGAAGTTCCGGGCAGGCTTCTGCCGGAATTGCTCCAATATAATTGAAGGCTGCCATCATTGCCTTTGCTCCACCAGTCTTAACTGCCATTTCAAATGGTTTTAAGTAGATTTCACGAATCGACTGCTCGGATGCCCAGGTACAAAGCATATTGGTACGGTTTGTTTCCTGGTCGTTTAATGCAAAATGCTTTAAGTAAGCATATACGCCATACTTTTCTGCTCCAATTACTGCCTTTGCAGCCATCCAGCCGGAAAGAAGTCCATCCTCTGAATAATATTCAAAGTTACGTCCGGCAAATGCAGAACGATGTATATTCATTGCCGGTGCATACCATCCGGACACGTCCATCTCGTCTGCCATCTTACCAATGCTTTCGCCAAATCTTTCTGCAATATCTTTGTTCCATGTGCTTGCAATCATAACTGCTGCCGGAAATCCAATAGAACCTTTTCCGGTAAAGTTGTTATTAATAGATGCCGGTCCATCACAGTCTACGGTCTGTACTTTTCCAATGCTTGATACAGCGGCTGTCTGATATCCGCCAAGAGCAATTAACGTATCCATATCTGCGACTGTCATCTGGTCTAATAAGCTCTCCCATTTTTCATCATCATAGGAAGCTCCACGTAAATCTGAAAGCTTTAATGTTCCTGATGCGCCTACTGTTGGTGCCACGTCGGAATCATTATTGTACTCTTCCACAACATAGTTTCCATTGTTCATAAATGTTGCTTTATATTCCTCTGCCATAGAGTAATCTGTCGGAGCAGCTGTAGCCTTTTCATAGTTTTCAAATCCATTTTCACGGGAAAGATAAGTAACATTACCTTCTGCATATTCAAACTGATTCGTCGGTGCTGCCTCATCTGTGCTTCTGCCTTCACTGTAGACAATATCACTTGCTACTGTATAGGTTTTTTCATCAATAATATTGTGAGAGTCACTTCTGATAGAAATGAGATAATCTCCATCCTCTAACACATAAGCAGCTTCTCCATAGGTATCATAGGCTGCCATATCTTCTATATTAAATGTCACTGTTACTGTTTCTGCCGCTCCCGGCTCTAACACTTCTGTTTTCTCGAATGCAACTAAATTTGCTGCTGCTTTCTCGATTCCCCCATTTGTATATGGTGGATTATAATAAACCTCTACGACATCTTTACCAGCCACATCACCGGTATTGGTTACTGTTACATCAATTGAAATTGTGCCCTCATTCTCTACAATTTCACCCATTTCCTGTTGGAAAGTTGTATAAGATAATCCATAACCAAATGGATAAAGTACTTCTTCCTCATAATTAATGAGGCCTTCCAGTGCTGCCGTTTCATAGAAACGATATCCTACATAAATACTATCTGTATAATTTACAAAGCTTGGGAGAACTGTCATTCCATTACTTTCAATCCCATTCTCTTCCATATTGTCGTATACAAAATTTCCAAAATTGTTATAAGTAGGAGTTGTTGTCAAGTCATAGACAAAGGTATCTGCTGTCTTAGCCGATGGATTGATTGCACCGGATAAAATTTCACCTAATGCTTCAAAACCAGTCTGACCGGTTCCCGGACAGAAAAGAACAGATTTAATCGCATCATACTCATCTACAAAACCAAGTTCCATCGCATTTGCTGCATTCACAATCACGATAACATTGTCATATTCGCTTGTCACACGTTCTACCATCGCAATCTCACGATTTGTTAACTCCAAATAATGCTTAGACATATCCGCATCATCTGCATTTGATGTATAGCGTACCCCGGAGGCACCAAACATACCGCCTTCTTCTGAGAATGTATCTACAGAACCATCAATACTTGTCGGAAGGTCAGCTCCTTCTCCACCGGAGCGGGCAATTACAATAACTGCTGTATCAGAGAACTCTTTCGCACTTTCAAAAATACCAGCTGCATCATATTCTTCCATCGTTGGTTCCGGCACTGTCCAGTCCTGTCCAAACATTCCTATCATTGGGCGTGTTTCCCGATATTCTGTGTAGAAGTTTACCAGTTCCTCATTTAATTCAAATCCTGCATTTCTTAATCCATCCAGTAAAGAAACAGTAGGATAGGCATCTGATAAGCTTCCGGAACCTGTTCCACCATAAACCGGATTTGTAGAAGACCAGCCAAAGACGTTTAACTTTGTACTGCTTTCTAATGGAAGGGTATCTCCTTCATTTTTTAATAAAACAATACCTTCCTCTGCAATTTCCGTACAAAGTGCTTCCGCCTCTTTTACGGTTTCTTCCGTAATAGAGCCTTTTCCCATTGCCAATGAAATCATACTGTTCATTGGTCCAAAACATACCATATTAATAATCACTACTGTTGCCATCAGAAAAGCAATCCAGGATTCTTTACGGATTAATTTTCTAAGGGGTTTTTTTACTTTCATACATGCAATTGTTACGATTATAACAAGTGCTAAAATCACACAAAATGCTACAATGTATGATTTACATGATTCCAGGACTTTTTTTACGTCCTCAATGTTAATAGCTAACATTTCTTATCCTCCCAATATGTTTATTTGTTCACAACCGAACTTGTAAGCATATCCTAGCACAAGATTTTCTCATTGGTTGATTTCTGCACAAACTGCACTTTTTCTGCATGAACGGTTTTGCACATTGTTCTTTTTTTACAATTTAAAAGCCACTAAATTGTGCATTCTGCATAACTCAGTGGCCCATTTTTTGTATGTAATATTTATCTCTTCTGCTTTTCCTGCATTGGAATCAAAATCTTTAAATCAAACCAATTCTCTTTAGTATCGATACTCACTGCCCCTTCATATTTATTTGCTGTATATGTAATACTTTTGATTCCATAGCCATGAAATTCCTTTTCTTTTTTGGTAGTAAGAAGTTTGCCTTCCTTCATATGCAGCTTTCCTTCAAAATAATTCTCAAAACGTATCATCAGAAAATTCTTCCGCTGACTAACTGTTACATGAATTAAACGCTTTTCCTTCTCTGGCAGTTTTAGTGAATACTCAATGGCATTATCCAAAGCGTTTCCAAAAATACTGCAGATATCCATTGTATTCATAAATTCTAACAGCTTGCCGTCCACCACACTCGTCAAAGTAATACCATGCTTATCGCAATAGAGACTTTTACTCGTAAGTACTGTATCTAAGACGCTGTTTCCTGTCTTATTCTGCAATTCATACTGCTTGATTTCTTCTTCCATCTTGTTTAAAAAAGCATTCCGTTTGTTCGGGTCTTCTTCTCTCCGCAGCACTTCTATCTGGTGCTTTAAATCATGATATTTATAATTAATCAGTTCAATACTTTCTCTGGACTGCTTATACTGCTGATACTGATTCTGCAGCACATTCTGTACCGCTTCTAACTCCCGACGCATTTTTGCTTCGCTACACTGCACCAGATGTGCATAAAGCATTGCGATTCCTCCTAAGTCAACCAATGTTCTAATATTTGCAATTTCAAAGGAATACTGTCCACTAAAAGGTGTATCCTTTGTCAAGAAGCTTAAGTTACTGACAGCAAAAACTGCAATACCAATAATCAGTGCAGTGAAAAAATCCTTTCTTTCAAACTCCATCTGACCGTCCTTGGGAAAGTGCTTTTTTAACAGATAAAAAATAAGGGTATTTACTCCTGTATATATAACTATCAGTAATAACAATTGCATCCATACATCGGAAAATATCGCCATCCACTTGGAATACTGGGCAATCTGCCATTCTATGGATGCGGTAAATTCTGCAATAACAAAGGCTTGTATCGCATAATACGCAGCTGTTATAAAACTCGTTTTACAACAGCTGTATATAAACAGCATCATAAGGAAAAATGCTGCTATCATACAGGGAATCCACAAAACTATCGTTACATGCTTTGTCAAAATCATAAAAACTGCCTGCAACACTAACGCAGCAACACAATGTATTCCCATTTTCCATTTTTTTACCCGATGCTTTATCAAGCCGATAAAAATCAGGCAGGCAGACCACTCTGCCACTGCCGTATATAATCTTGGAATATCCTGAATTGTATTCATCATTTCACCGTCTCACCCCAATATCTGGTTAATGCTTCCATAAAATCTTTTTTCCGGGCACGACTCAAAAGAAGCTGTTCTCCCTTTACCACTGCACAGCCATCCTGAATCCCTTCCACATGAGCCAGATTTATAAAATATCCCTTATTGCCTCGAAAGAAATTCATATCCGTTAATTTCTCTTCGATGTCCTTCATAGTCCCCACCGACTCATATTGACCGGAAGCTGTATGAAAAATCAGATTATGCCCCTGACTTTCTATGTAAAAAATATTGGCTACGTCCAGACGCATCGTGCCGCCCTTGATATTTACAGAAAGAATTTTGGTTTCCCGTTTTTTCATACGACTGATTGCCCGGGAAAGGCGCTGGGAAAAAGCAAAATAAGACACCGGCTTTAATACATAATCAAGGGCATCTACCGCATACCCTCTGATTGCATATTGTGCCATATTCGTAATAAATATGATAACAACCTCTGTGTCCACTTTTCGTATTTCTTCTGCTGCAGACATGCCATCCATAAATTTCATTTCTACATCCATCAGAATGATATCAAACTGCGCCTTATATTTGTGTACAATCTCATCACCATCCGAATAAACTGTAATCTCGAAGGATTCCCCATATTCCTTCTCATACTGCTGTAAAAATTCCTGAAGCTGCTTTGCATACATTACTTCATCTTCTACAATCGCTATTTTAATCATGTACTTTCCCTCTAATAATAGTAGCTGGTTGTTTTATTAACTTTTCTATTTTAACTATACCTTGCAAATTCATTCTGTGTAAAGTAAATTTCTTTTTGTACGAAAAGAAATGCCAGCTTTTTCACTGACATTTCAATCTTTCACTATTATTTACGAACCCACGCTGTTATTAAGTGTCCGGTTCCTTTGATTCTGTGTCCATTGGCAATCTCTGTCAATGCCTTTGCCATCTCTAAGTTGACTGCTCCGCCTGTCATTCTGGCAAATCCACGAATTGGCATATTGTAGATAAACAATGCGTTCAGACTTGGGAAGCCCTTCTTATCTGCCCGGTGAATGAGCCCTTTTAATACTGCACAAAAGATTTTGCCCAGAATGGATTTTCCGTAATAAAGCTGACACACTGCATCATTTAACTGTATTTCACCACTCCAGCTTCCATCCGGTATTGCTTTGCCATATAATCTTTCAAATTCTTTATCAGAAACATCCTCTATATTTCCTGTAAAGTATGACTCCATCGCCGTTTTTACATAACCACCTGCTGTTACGGTTCCTTCTATATGTATACAGTCTTCCAAACGGATATCTGACACACTTGCTCCCACGTATATACAATATTCTCCGGTTTCGACTTCCCAGCTGTTTGTTCTTACATCATAGAAGCGGAATGCCTTGTCATCCAGCGGAATCGTTACTTCCTTTGTCTCTCCCGCTTTTAAGAATACCTTGGCAAAACCTTTCAGCTCCTTTTTCGGACGGAATACGGTCTCAGAAGCTGTTCCCACATAAACCTGTGCAATTTCTGCACCATCCATCTTTCCTGTATTCGTAATCTGAAAGGTTACTGCATCCCTATCTGCCCTTAGATTACTATAGGCGAATGTGGTATAGCTTAATCCATATCCAAAGGGAAAACGAACCGCTTTTCCCACAGTGTCATAATAACGATATCCTACATACAGTGATTCCCGATATTCGCTGTTTCGTTCTTTACTTGGAAAATATTTGTATACCGGTGTATTTTCATAATGAAATGGATAGGTTTCATTCAATTTACCCGATGGGCAAACCGTTCCATCTAGTATCCGCAGCGTGGCGCTTGCTCCGGCCTGCCCGCCAAGATATCCATGAAGTACTGCTGCCACCTCATGGAACCAAGGCATTTCTATGGCAGAACCTGCCGACAACACAACAATGACATTCTTGTTTACCTTGGCTATTTCAGAAATCAGTTCATTCTGCGCCTGAGGCATACGCATATGTGCCCGGTCTAATCCCTCCGATTCACTTACTTCATCCAGCCCGGCAAAAATAAGTACCACTTCTGCTTTTTCTGCCATTGTCACAGCTTCGGCAGCAAGCTTTGCATCCGGTTTATGATTTCGAATATATCCTTGTGCATAACCTTCCATTTCCAGCTGGCTCTCACCGATGCTGCTAATAATAGATTCCGGTGTCTTCGCTGGATTTACCAGAGAAGAACCTGCTCCCTGATAACGGGGATTCTTTGCAAAATCACCAATAACAGCTACCTTTGTTCCTTTTTTCAATGGAAGTATCTGTTGTTCATTCTTTAAAAGTACTATGCTTTCTTCCGCTGCTTTTCTTGCCAGCTTATGATGAGCCTCTATATCAAAGCTTTTTCCCTTTGCCTCTTCTGTTGCAGGATGTACTTCAAAAATAACCTTTAACAGTTCATCCAGACGCTCATCCAGCACTTCTTCCTTCAGTGTTCCGTTTTTTACACTACGAACGATTTCATTCATTCCTGCTGTTCCGGTACCCGGCATTTCTAAATGTGAACCATTCTCTACGCCCTTGGCATGGTCATTGCTGGCACCCCAGTCAGATACCACATATCCATCAAAGCCCCATTCATCCACAAGGATTTCTCTTAATAAATGGTAATTTTCATTGGCATAAACACCATTTACTTCATTATAAGAAGACATAATTGATTTTGCTTTTCCTTCTTTTACCGCAATCTCAAATCCTGTCGTATAAATTTCCCGAAAAGTCCGTTCATCCACAATGGAATTGTTTGCCATACGGCGAAGCTCCTGACTATTGGCTGCAAAATGCTTCGGGCAGGCAGAGATACCCTGACTCTGAATTCCCCTTACATAAGCTGCTGCCATCTTTCCGGCATGGTATGGGTCCTCTGAAAAATATTCAAAGTTTCGTCCGCAAAGCGGGCTTCTTTTAATGTTTAAGCCCGGGCCTAAGACAACGTTGACATCCATGGTCACTGCCTCTTCCCCTAACGCTTTTCCTATTTCTTCTCCCAGCTTCTCATCCCAGCTGTTGGCTATGGTCGCTGCTGTTGGAAAACAGGTTGCCGGAAGACTTGCATTAAGACCAAGGTGGTCCCCCGCCCCTGCCTGTCGTCTTAACCCATGCGGTCCATCCGACATTGCAATAGATGGAATGTTATATTGTGGATAGTCTACTGTCATCCATGTATTTTTTCCCGACATCATGCGGGCTTTTTCTTCTAAAGTCATTTGGCTGATAATTGATGCATATCTCAGGCTCATTTGTGTAAACCCCTTTCTACACTCACTTATTTTTCTATGCTAATCATACCAAATTTTCCCCCACAGTATTGTGTTTTGGCACAAAAGGTTCATTTTTGAGCACAAACTGTAATTTAGGGACGCAGCCTTTTTTTCGAAATCCAGGGACGCAGCCTAAATTTCGAAAAAAAGGCTGCGTCCCTAAATTTTAGTTTTCTGGTTTGTATACAATCTTTCCATCAATGATGGTATATCTGATGCGGGTATCTATAGCAAAGGGATTTCCCTGTAAAATCACAAAGTCTCCGTCTTTTCCTTCTTCGATACTTCCCACCCGGTCTTCGATTCCTGCATGCTTTGCAGCATTGATGGTAATTGCCTGAAGGGCTGTAAATTCATCAAGCCCCTCGTAAATGGCTCTGCCGGCACAAAGGGCAAGATAACGTTCCTCAATCACAGGTGAATCCGTGATAATGGACACCTGACAGCCTGCCTTGGCTAAAATCGCCGGGGTATGGAACCCTTTATTTTTTAATTCATATTTGGTTGCATGACCAAAGGATGGTCCCACTGCCACCGGATACCCTTCTTTTGCAAGATCATCTGCAATTAAGGCTCCATCCGTTGTATGGTCAATGCGTAAATCTACATTAAATTCCTTTGCAATGCGAATGGCTGTATAAATATCATCCGCTCTGTGAGCATGGGCTTTTAATGGAATTTCCCTGCGGATAACAGGAAGAAGTGCTTCCATTTTGGCATCATATGCCGGGAGCTTGGAGTAATCAATAGCGTCCGGATAACCTGCTGCCTCTAACTTCTTCTCATAAATCTTCGCTTTTGTCAGCTCCTCCCGAAGCTTTGCCGCCACTGACATACGGGAATACACGCCCTTGTCCTTATAACAGTTTTTCGGATTTTCACCAAAGGCAATCTTCATAGCAATTTTTTCCCTCACCAGCATATCGTCCACTCGTTTTCCATAGGTCTTAATTGCACAAAAAGTTCCGCCAATAACATTTGAACTGCCAGGTCCGGTTGCTACACAGGTAACTCCGCCGTCTCTTGCCATTTTAAAGGTCTCGTCCTGCGGATTAATGGCATCCACTGCGGAAAGCTGTGGTGTTACCGGGTCTCCTAATTCATTAAAATCCTGTCCCGGAAAACCTACTGCATAGCCATCTAAACCAATATGACAATGAGCATCTACAAAACCCGGATATACTTCCATGCCTGTTGCGTCAATAATTTCTGCTTCGTTTACGATTTTTCCTTCCAGAACCGGAGCAATTTTCTTTATTTTTCCATCCTCAACCAAAATATCTCCGGTAAAGCTTTCTTTATCCACTGCATTGTGGATATTTCCCTGCTTTATCAACAAATAGTTTCCCATTTTTCCACTCTCCTTACTCATTTTCAATCAATGGTATTATTCCCAGTTTCCGCAAAATTTTGCAATTTTTAATTTTATCCTAGCACATCTATGCATTCTTTTCAATTTTACATCCTATCTTGCATATTTTTTAGTGCTTTTTCCCATTTCCAGTGTAAACTCACGATTTTTGCAAGTAAAATTTTCCATTTTGCTCTTGCACTTTATCGTGTTGCTGTATATAATTAAATCGTTATTTGTAAAAACTGGTAATTATTATATAATTACCACCACCAGATTTATAAACGGGAGGATAATATGAAAAGAAATTTCAAAAAAATCGTTGCAGCATTTCTTGCATTTGTAATGATTATCTCAACAGCACTTGTTTCTGCTCCACAGGATGTAGAAGCAGCAACAAAGAAGGATGTTTATTGGAATCCTTACAACTCTTATGTAAGTACTTATAGTACAACAGACAACTACAAAGGTTATTATGTAACTCTTAGTATTGTTGGATGTACTAAAAAATCTCAGATTAAGAACTTAAAGAGCAGCAACAAAAATATTAAAGTTGAAGCAAAAAATGGTTACATCAAAGTTACATTCCGCGACAAAGCAGAAAAAACTAAGATTTCCTGTACAGTAAAAGGTGTTAAATTAAGCAAAACCTTTACCGTAAAGAAATACTCTAATCCATGTAAATCCATTAAGCTTGGTAAAACAAATTTAACATCTAAATTTAAAACATACTGGACTTACTACCAGTCAAAGACATTCAAAAACCAGAAATTAAGCATTCAGATGAACAAAAACTGGAAGATTTCAAACATCTATGTTTCTAACAGCGATGGTTATACCAAATACCCAGTAAATGGCACAAAATTCAATAAGAAGATTTCCATTAAAGGAAGCTATTCTTACTTTGATGTTTACTGCTATAATACAAAAACAAAAGTATATGAATGCCTTACTTTCTACAAGAGATAATTCATATCAGATAGTATAAAACCTATTAATATAAAGAAAACCACAGCCTTGTCTGATAGACATTTGTCTGTGGTTTTCTTTTATTATATTTTTAAATTATGTTTTATTCCTGCTGCCTCTGTTTCAAAGCTTCAAAGTAACTATTTTATATTACGAATCACTTCTCTGACCTTCAATATCATGGATGGGGTAACCGACAATTCGTCAAATCCCATATCCAAGAAGGTTTCTGTCAGACTAATATCTGCCGCCAGTTCTCCACAGATACCTACCCAGCATCCTTCCTTATGTCCATTCTCCACAACTAATGCAAGCATCCTAAGAATTGCTTCGTGATGGGCATCATAGATACTATCCAGCTTTGGATTCTGACGATCAATTGCCAATGTATACTGCGTTAAATCGTTGGTACCGATTGAGAAGAAATCCACTTCCTTTGCCAACAGGTCTGATATCATCACTGCTGCCGGTGTTTCAATCATAATACCAATTTCACAATCCTTATAAGGAATCTCCTGACTATCCAGTTCTGCTTTTACCTCAGCAATCATTTCTTTAATTTCCTGCACTTCTTTTACAGAAATAATCATTGGAAACATAATGGAAATTGTTCCATAATAGCTTGCCCGGTAAATAGCCCGAAGCTGTGTTTTAAAGATTTCCTTTCGGTCTAAACAGATACGGATGGCACGGTAGCCCAAAGCAGGATTTTCTTCTTTTTCCATATGAAAATAGTCCACCTGCTTATCCGCTCCAATATCCAGTGTTCGGATAATGACTTTTTTCCCCGCCATATTTTCTGCCACTGTTTTATAGGCTGCAAACTGAGTTTCCTCTGATGGGTAAGTATCCGCTTCCAGATATAAAAATTCACTTCGGAAAAGTCCAATTCCCCCCGCATCATTTGCCAGTGCATTTGCCACATCACAAACGCCTCCGATATTGGCATAAAGGTTGATTTTCCTGCCACTTAAGGTGACATTCTCTTTGCCTTTTAATTCCAGCAGTAAACGTTTTTTATTCTCATCCTCTGCTTTTTTTTCCTGATATTCCTTCAAAACCGCAGCCTCCGGCTCTACAATCAGTGTTCCCGTATAGCCATCCACAATTCCCATTTTTCCATCTACATCCTCAGCAAAATCTACACCAATCAGTGCAGGAATGTTCATGGTACGGGCCAAAATCGCAGTGTGGGAATTGGCAGAACCAAATCTTGTCACAAAGGAGAGCACTTTGGATTTATCTAACTGCACCGTCTCGCTGGGTGCCAAATCCTCCGCCAGAAGAATTACCGGCTCATCACCTGTCATACTGCCTGCTTCTGCCCCATGTAATATGGAAATCACACGATTACTAATATCCTTTACATCAGCCGCCCGCTCCTTCATATAGTCGTCATCCATAGCTGCAAACATGGCGGAAAAATTATCTCCTGTGGTAGCAACCGCAAATTCTGCATTTACTTTCTGGGATGTAATCATATTTGTGACAGATTCCACATAATCAAGGTCATCTAACATCATCTGATGTACCTCAAAAATCATGGCATTTACTTCTCCCACCTCTTTGACTGCCTTCTCATAAAAAGCTGCCAGCTGCTCCTTTGCCTTTTCCTTTGCTTCGGTAAAACGTGCTGTTTCCACCTCGGTGTCAGTAACCTTATAGCGTTTTACCTGATTTTCTTTTTTGTTATATACAGACAGTCTGCCAATGGCAATTCCACCAAATACGCTTTTTCCTTCCAGTATCATGTTTTACCTCCGCAAAATCTTTATATCGTTCTTTCTCCGACCGGGCTGCCCCGGCCGGTTTCTTATCTTATAAGTTTTCCTCTAAAAAAGCACTTAATTTTGTAATTGCCTCTTCTTCCTGTTCTCCCTCGGTACGAAGTATAATTTCCTGTCCACATTTTACACCAAGTCCCATCACTCCTAAAATTCTTTTTGCATCTACGGCTTTTCCATCCTTTTCAATTGTTACATTGCATGGAAATGTTGCTGCTTCTTTTACTAAAATTCCTGCCGGTCTAGCGTGAATTCCCTGCTCATCCTTGATAATATACTTAAATTCTTTCATTTATTTTACCTCTTTCTTTAATACTCCAAGTAATACACAGCCTACTGCAGAGCCTGCTGCTAATGCAACCAGATACATCAGTGGATTTCCAACTGTTGGGAATACGAAGATTCCGCCGTGTGGTGCCATTAATGTACAGTTAAATACCATGGATAATGCTCCTGCTACTGCGGAACCAATCATACAGGATGGTAATACATGTAATGGATCAGATGCCGCAAATGGAATCGCACCTTCTGTAATAAAGGATAATCCCATGATAAAGTTTGTTGGGCCTGCTTTTCTTTCTTCTGCTGTAAATTTGTTTTTGAAGAATAATGTTGCTAAAGCAATTGCAATTGGAGGAACCATTCCACCAACCATAACTGCTGCCATAATGTTATAATTTGCTGCTGCAATAGATGCGGTTCCGAATACGTATGCTGCTTTGTTTACCGGACCACCCATATCCACTGCCATCATTCCTGCAAGTAATGCACCTAAAAGCAATGCACTTGCGCCGTTTAAGCTGTTTAATCCGTTGTTAATCATGGTGTTTAAAGCTCCGATTGGAGGCTCTACAACGAATGTCATAATCACACCAACCAGGAAAATACCGATTAACGGATAAAGAAGAACCGGTTTTAATCCATCTAATCCTTTTGGAAGCTTCTCAAATAATTTCTTTAAGAAACAAATAATATATCCTGCAATGAAACCAGCTGCAAGAGCTCCAAGAAAACCGGATGTTCCGTTTGCTGCGATTGCACCGCCGACAAAACCAACTGCAAGACCCGGACGGTCTGCAATACTCATGGCAATAAATCCTGCTAAAATCGGAAGCATAAATCCAAATGCAGTTCCACCAATTCCTTTGAATAACGCTGCTGCTTCTGTAATCGTACCAAAGTTTCCTCTTTCTTCCATAGAAAGTGAATTTAAATCTACTGCAAATCCATCAATTAAAAATGCAATTGCAATTAAAATACCGCCGCCTACTACGAAAGGAAGCATATGGGATACACCATTCATCAGGTGTTTATAAATCTGATGTCCGATACTCTCATTTCTGTCCTCAACATCTGCCGCTTCTCCGGCAGCATTCGCTTTGTAAATGGAAACATTTCCGCTGACTGCCTTTTTAATTAAGTCCTCTGCTTTGCTGATTCCATCTGCCACTTTACACTGAATTACCGGTTTTCCTGCAAATCGATCCATTGGAACCTGTGTATCTGCCGCAACAATAATTGCTTCTGCCTCAGCAATTTCTGCCTTGGTAAGTACGTTTTTCGCTCCACCGGAGCCTCTTGTCTCAACCTTAACACGATAACCTAATTCTTTTGCCTTCTTTTCTATCGCTTCCGCTGCCATATAAGTATGTGCAATTCCTGTTGGACACGCGGTTACTGCAAGAATTAATTTTCCGCACTTCTCTGAATCAGCAGTCACAATGTCTCCTGTCGATGCTGCCTCCTTTTGTGCCTTCGCCTCATCTTTCTCATCCTTTGCCGCTTCTGCCGCATCAATCACTTTTAAAAATTCCTCTATTGATTTGGCATTTTTTAACCCGTTAACAAAAGATTCATCCATTAATAGTACAGACAATTTACTTAATACATCCAGATGTACATTGTCCTTTGTATCCGGTGCTGCAATCAGGAAAAGGATATTTACCTTCTCTCCATCCAGCGCATCAAAATCTACGCCATCTTTTACTACCATTGCTGCAAGTCCCGGCCGTTTCACTGCACTGGATTTACAATGAGGAATTGCGATTCCTTCCCCAATTCCTGTGGTGGATTCCTCCTCCCGGGCATATACTCCGTCCCGATATTTCTCCACATCACTAAGTTTTCCACTCTTGGCCATTAATTCAACCATCCTATCGAGTGCTTCGTTCTTGTTGGCAGCTTTCCCATTTAAGTCAATGCTTTCTACCGCCAGTAAATCTCTGATTTTCATAGTTTTTCTCCTTCCCTATTACATAAATTGCTTTCCCTAAAAAGAAAAAATATTCTCCTAATTAAGCTTTTCTAAATTAATATACGTTGCTTTTTTCTAATAGAAGAAGCACCTCTTCCTTTGTTGCCAGCTCCTCGGAAAATGCTGATGCACTTCCGGTGCACACTCCCATCCGAAAAGCTTCCCTTAGGCTGTTTTTTTCCAGATAGCCCGCAAGAAAGCCCGCCACCATGGAATCTCCTGCCCCAACGGAATTTCGCACCCTTCCCTTTGGTGCTTCTGCTTTAAAAATACTGCTATCCTCTGCCACAAGAACAGCCCCTTCTCCTGCCATGGAAACTAACACATTTCTTGCTCCCATTTCCTGCAATTTCTTGGCATAGAGGATTACATCCTCCTTCTCCCTCAGCTCTACTCCAAAGATTTCTCCTAACTCGTGATTATTAGGCTTCACTAAAAATGGATGATACTGTAAAACATTGACCAATAAATCTTTCGTGGCATCTACCACAATTCTTAATTTTTTGTTCTCCAGATGTTTCATAATATCCATATAGATAGACCCCGGCATCACGTCCGGAATGCTTCCTGCCAGTACCAGAATATCCCCATCCTGTAAAGAATCCAGTTTTCTATAAAGCTTTTGGATATCTTCTGGCTTTATAACAGGTCCCTGACCATTAATCTCTGTTTCCTCCCCGGAGCGAAGTTTTACATTGATTCGTGTCATTCCTTCTTCTACCTGTATAAAATCTGTAGCAATCCCTTTTTCATCCAGCATTTTTTCCAATGCTGCTCCAGTAAATCCTGCCCGAAATCCTAACGCTGTGCTTTCATAACCCAGATTTTTTAGAACGATGGATACATTAATTCCTTTTCCACCGGGGTAGATAATTTCATTCTTAGTACGATTGACAATTCCACAGGTGAAATCCTCAACAGTTACAATGTAATCTAATGAGGGGTTGAAAGTTACTGTATATATCATTTTCTGCTCCTTTCCATTTTTGTTGGTTAAAATATTTCCGTTTACATGATGTTTATATTTATTAAATTTGCCGGATAGTTTCTTTCCTCCTTTGCCCGCTAATTCCTAGGCCTCTACCAAATTTTTACATTTCTTATATGCTGGATAGGACGAATTTTGTTTCAAATCCGTTGTAATAACTGTCGCATCCTCAAATGCTGCAAAAGTCACACTGGAAATCTTGTTGAATTTACTTTCGTCAGCCAGCACATAACACTCTTTGCAATTCTCCATAGATTTCTTTTTTACCAAAGCTTCTTTTACTTCCGGCGTTGAAAATCCTTTTTGCAGGCTGACGCCATTTGCGCCCCAGAACCCTTTTGTAAAATTGTATTTATCTAACGTGGTTACTGCTTCTTCCCCCACAATTGCTTCCGTAATCGCTTTAAACTCTCCCCCCAGCAGGTATACGGTAATTCCTTTTTCTGCAAGCTTTTTTGCATGGGTAATGGCATTGGTTACGAAAATTGCCTGCTTATTCTTAATATACTCGATCATCACTTCCGTTGTTGT
>CAYMIS010000009.1:0-48084 GCA_964390485.1 uncultured Roseburia sp.
GTTCAATAGATATATTTATAGTATCATTTTTGATACTCGCTGTCAATTTATAAAAATAAAAATTTGTAAATATAAATACGCAAAAAAGTTCCCATAAGAAGGCAAGATGCCATTATACTTATAGGAACTTTTTGTTTTATTATTATATTAGAATAAACCTTGTCGTTGTTACACCTGACAATAAGGTTCATCAGATTTATAACTTAAAACCTCTTCATTTAAAGTTACACCAAATTCTTTTCCAATCTGGCGGATATTCTCATCGGTAATTACCTGACGTAAGCTTTCGCCTTTGTTTGCAGATAATGCAATCGATGCGATTTGCGCAGCTTTTTCAATGGTATGCATCAGACCAAAGGCTGTATCAAAGTCCGGTCCTGATACAAACAAGCCATGGAATGCCCAGATTGCAGCATCATATTTTTCCATCTGTACACAGGTTGCTTTCGCGATGTCAGAACCGCCCGGAACCATCCAAGGTACAACGCCAACACCACCCGGGAAAACAACGCAGCATTCTGTTGCGCTCTTCCAGAGCATTCTTGTAAACACTTCTGCTTTTAATGGCAATACAAAGGTTAATGCAATCACATATGGTGTGTGGGCATGATAAATCACGCGGTTTTCACCATTTGTTACACGTTTTCTGACAGAATGATTCATAAAGTGTGTAGGGAACTCGCTGGTTGGTTTTCCACCATTTTCCAAGCCCCAAACGATACGATAGCTGTCACCCGCCTCATTAATCTCAACGATACAAATGCTGTTCTGTGGCTCTAATCCAACATTCTGTAAGAATTTTCCACTTCCTGTTGAAATAAAATATTCGCTTTTTAAATTCTCTGCGCTTACACCAATTGGAACCCATGGACCCGGTTCTGCTTTAAAGTATGGGCGACACTCGTCAACTTCTTCTGGCTTCATACGGTATGTAAGATTTCCACCATTTCTCTCGTGCCATCCCTGACGTACACCATCATCACACATACGGATGTAATCTTCCATAACTCTTACACCAAAAATACTATTCATAAAATGTTTCCTCCAAATTCTATCGACAGTGATTATTACCCCAATACTTATATTTTAAAACCTATCCATGCATTTGGCTAGAATTATTTTTCTTTTCTACATCTTTACCTTCGTATTACATTTCAATTGCTTATATCCGATACTTACAGACATTATTTTCTTTTTGCAAGTACTTCTTTTTCGTAATTCATAACATCAGCAAACCATCCATCCTCAGAGGTTCCACACTGGGCACAATATTCTGCCCATACATCTCCAAATGGCATCATCTTAACTGCTTCCTGAGCAACCATTAATTCTGTCCAGTTGCTTTCATCCTGAAGCTTCTTTAAGTCGGCTGCCGGTGTACAAAGTGCTGATAACATAGCTTTCTGCCAGCTGCGGAAACCTACTGTCCATGCAGATACACGGTTGATACTTGCATCAAAATAATCCAGTGCCATATTTACTCTGTCTAAACCATCACAGCGAACAATTTCTTTTGCCATCTCTTTTGTTTCATCATCAAATAATACTACATGGTCTGAATCCCAACGAACCGGACGTGTAATATGTAATGCAATTTCCGGGAAAAATGCCAGTAATGCAGGAATCTTATCAGAAACAACTTCTGTCGGATGATAATGTCCGTTATCCATTAATGGAAGGCATCCTTCATGTGTTGCAGCAAAGCTTAATGCAAATTCCGCAGAACCAACTGTGTAAGATTCTACACCAATACCAAATACTTTGGATTCCACACATGGTTTTACAAGTTTTGGATCATGTGGCTCTGCAATAATTTCTTCAATTGCTGCTTTATAACGTGCTCTTGGTCCAAGACGATCTGCCGGAATATCCTTAGAACCATCACCAGTCCAGATATTCATTACACATGGTACACCTGTTTCTTTTGCAAAGTACTCAGAAATACGGATGCAGGCTTTACCATGTTCAATCCAGAATTTTCTTGTTTCTTCATCCGGGCTTGATAAGGTAAGTCCATCTTTTACTTTGTCATGAGAAAAGAAGGTTGGGTTAAAATCGATACCCATATTTCTTTCTTTTG
Organism: uncultured Roseburia sp.; assembly: GCA_964390485.1. GTDB lineage: Bacteria > Bacillota > Clostridia > Lachnospirales > Lachnospiraceae > Roseburia. The sequence goes on from CAYMIS010000009.1 coordinate 2,081, forward strand.
CAAATTTTACCCATTTCTCAAAATGCTTTGGTTCGATTTTGTCACGGTCAACAAATTCGCCCTCTTCGAAAATTGCATAGCTTGCATGAAGATTTAATTTCTTTTTACCCGGTGTGGATTTGATTACCATATCAATATCTGCCATCAGCTCTTCCGGTGTTCTTGCTTTTCCCGGATAGTTACCGGTTGTCTGAATACCACCGGTAAGTGGACCATCATGGTCAAATCCTGTTACGTCGTCCCCCTGCCAGCAATGAAGCGATACTGGAATCTCTTTTAATTTTGCAATTGCTGCATCTGTGTCTACTCCAATTTTTGCATACATCTCTTTTGCGGATGCATATCTTTCTGTCTGTGTCATATTACTCTCCTCCTGATTATGCCTGATATGTTTTAATTTCAAAGGAATCAAAAATACATTTTCTTGCTTCCTGTAAATTCTTTAGTTCACCCTCAGAAATCATCTGTGCCGCAAGATTTCCGATAGCAGTTGCTTCTGTAGGACCTGCATATACACATCTTCCTGTTGCCCTCGCTGTCAGCTCATTTAAATAGACTGCATTCGCACCACCACCGACAACATGGATACTGTCGTATTTTGCTCCTGTCATTGCTTCAATTTCTTCAATCGTCCCTGCATAACATTTTGCAAGGCTGTTATAAATAACAGATGCCACCTCTGCAATTCCTTCCGGAACCTGCTGTCCTGATTCTGCACAGGCCTTCTTTACTTCTTCTGTCATATTTTCCGGCGCAAGGAAACGGTCATCATTACAGTCCACAATGGATGTAATTGCTTCTTTTGAAGCTCTGTCACAGATTTCTCCGAAACTTAAATCATCTGCAATTTCTTTTTTAACAGACTGAATCATCCACAATCCCATAATATTTTTCAAATAGCGGAAACGATAATCATAACCGCCCTCGTTTGTAAAATTACGTTTCATGCTTTCCATGGAGCAGTCCGCTTTCAGCTGTTCTGTTCCCATCAATGACCATGTACCAGAGCTGATATAAATGGTGTCCTCCTGATTGGTTGGTACTGCCATAACCGCAGAACCGGTGTCGTGTGTTGCCGGAAGTACCACTTTACAATCAAAGCCCACTTCTTTCTGTAGTTCCTCTGTCAGATTACCCAATACGGTTCCCGGTTTTTCAATTTTCTGGAAAATCTGCTTCGGATATCCTAATCTCTCAATCAGTTCATAATCCCAGTCCTTAGTCTCTGGTGAAACCAGCTGCATAGTTGTTGCATTGGTGTATTCTGCCGCCATTTTTCCGGTTAAAAGGAAATTAAAATATTCCGGCACCATCAAAAGTGACGTTGCCTTTTCTAAATATTCCGGATGGTCTCTTTTTACTGCCATCAGCTGATAAATGGTATTAAATATCTGCTTCTGGATTCCGGTTCTTCCATAAAGTTCCTGCTCCGGAATACACTGATAAACCAGCTCATCTGCCCCTTTGGTACGGCTGTCACGATAGCCTACTGCATTGCCGATTCGTTTATTTTCTTCATCCAGCAATACAAAGTCTACTGCCCAGGTATCGATTCCCATGCTTACCGGAATTTTTCCGATTTCTTTGCACTTCTTCATACCTGCAACAATTTCTGCAAAAAGTCGTTCCACTTCCCAGACTTTTTCACCGTCTTTTTCTACCATTCCATTCGAGAAACGATAGATTTCTTCTAAAATCATTTTTCCATTTTCCATATGTGAAAGAATATGTCTTCCACTGGATGCGCCAATATCAATTGCAAGATAGTATTTCATGTTTTCCCCCAATACTCATTTTCTTGATGATGTTATTTTAACGGATTTCTGAGTACAAAAAAAGGACACCTTTTGTGTAAAAAAGTGTCCTTATTTGCAAGTTCTTTCAATATTTAAGTTCACACAGATTCAAGCATCTTATGATAATGCAATTATCGTTTTTGCACTCGCAAGTATAATCTTTATACATTTATCCCCTTGTCACTAACATTCCAAAAATACACTGCAAAAAATAGTAACCAGTACAATTCTCTCATTTATTTTCTTAATTTTTTATAATAGTACACAATATTCCTGATTTTAATCTAATCCTAGATTACATTAGTTCTGCTGCTAATTGAAGAATTACAACTACTAATGCAATTATTTCTGTTATGCCCGTAATTATTTTAAAAATTTCCACTTTCTTATTTCCCGTTTTCCTTTTTTGGATTTTTAGTGAATATCCAATTTTCAATATCCCAGAAAATGTTGCATATACACTAAAAAGTAAAACAATCATACAAACTATATTCCAAAACAAAATGTCATATTTAATAATCAGAAAAATACTTAACATTGAAAACGAAATTCCTAAACCCAAATCATCAAACCCTTTTATACTATCACGATTAGCTTTCTCAATTTCTAAAAATGTACCACATATTCCTATTAGTAGTAAAATAATTACAGCTACCATTTCACAAATTCTATTATGAAGCAAACCCCCAAACCATACAAATAATGCATCAACCACAAATGCAACCCCTAATGAAAATCCTGATATACTACTATCAATTTCTTCTGAAAAAATACACTTCTTTTCTTTTGACATAGAGCCATCCTCCTTACATCCGAAGTTTATTATACTACATTTAGTTTCATTTTTCCATCACATTTTTATCAATATATATTTGCTAAATTCACTGCATTATCTACTAAGCAAATGCCACTCTAACTAATTCTTTATTCTTCAAATACATCAAAAATCATCATTATAGAAAAACACCAAAAACTCTTTCCTTCTGGAGATATGACTGGATTGAACATTCGTTCTTAATATGTTATAATTAGCTTATATAATTGAAAAGAAAGATGGATGCGATTTTCCGATGTTAGATGCCCTCTAGTACATAAAGGAGGGTGATGCCCTATGATAAGTTTAGGTGATGTACTTACACTTTTACTGGTAATCTTTGCGGCTTTGTCTTACATAGACAATCATAATAACAAAAAGAAATAGCATCCCACTCGTCCAAAAGTAGATGCTATTCTTATAATCGTATTATACTGAGGGCAATCGGAACTCGTGTCCGATAACCTTTCTAAGTAAATTATATACTAGAGCCTCTTGATTTTCAAGTGGCTCTTTTCATTCTACTAATTACACCCCTACTCCTGCTGTAAATGCTGCGCCATTTGATAAATATTTGTAAGTGCTGTATTCACCTTACCCATATCATCTACCGCCCTTGTCATCAGCTCTGTTCCTTCATTAGAGGCTGCTGCCACTTCCTCACTATTGGCAGATACTCCTGTGATACCATTTGCAATTCCTTCTGCGGAATCTGTAATATCATTAATGACCTGTTTGAAACTATGTATAACATCCATAAGCTCATTTACACCACTTTCAATTGCATCAAATTTGCTCTTAGTCTCTTCAATCAGGCTATTCTGCTGCCCCATAGTTTCCACCGAATGATTAATGCTGACCGTAACGCTTTCTACATCCCTATTAAGCTCTGTCAGAATATCCGTGATATTCTCGGTAGCTCTTTTCGTCTGCTCTGACAGTTCTCTGATTTCATCCGCAACAACTGCAAATCCTTTTCCGGCTTCACCGGCTCTTGCAGCTTCAATGGAAGCATTTAATGCTAAAAGATTGGTCTGGGAAGAAATATTCACAATTGTATTTAAGATATTCTCTACTTCTTTTGTTCTTTCATTCAATGCCACAACATACGCAACAGTCTCTTTATTATCTTTCTCTACATTCTGTGCCTGATTATGCAGTTCCTCCATTGCTTTTGCACCCTGGGAAACTTCCTCTAACGCCCTGCCAGAAGCTTCTATCATAATATCCGTCTGCTCTTTCGCATTATGGGTATTATCCTGTATATCCTGACATTTTTGTGACTGCTCCTGGATTGCTAAGGTCGTGTTCTCAATACTTGCAGCAATATTTTTCATTGAACTGTTACTGGTATCAAGGGCATTTGTTAATTCCTTTACATAACCGCCTGCCTCATCAAAATACGTGACAATGTTTTCTGACACATGACTCATTCTGTCTGCTGCTTCTCTCTGCTTATCTGCACCGGCTCTTACCGTGCTCATATTCTCTTCATTAAAAATAACCCAGACTCTTGTGATGGCAAGTACAACTATCAGGATAAATATCATAATAACAACTGTTGTACCTGCCTCAGTGGTACTAACCGTCCCGATTCTGCCTAAATATAAGGTTTTAATCACAAATATCGGCACTATAACAACTGCTTTACCTGTAATTCTCTTAAACTCCAGATATGCCATATCTATAACAAAAATTGCTGCAGCAAGCATATAGAAGAATACTGCATCTACAAATAGCACCATCAATATATATACCATTGATGCTACTGCTGGCATAATCAGTCCACACATTCTTGTACCCTTCATTCGGATATACACAATCGTATCAACAATTACCCCAATAACACTTGCAGCAATCACCACATAAAGCTGCGGTGTTCCACCTTTCGTTGCTGCCATACCTAAAATGTTTAGGAAAATACCAATCATAACAACTAACACTGTAGGGAACACCATAGAATCTGCTTTTCTAAATTGTTTTTTTGTCATAATATACCTGCTAACCCCTTTCGTTTTGATTTTATCGACATATCTTTATTTTACCTTGATATAGCAACAAAATCAATCTATTTATGGGCATAAAGTACCATTTTATGACATTACCCAATACACAAGCGCAAAACACCATCCCAACAAAACTAATATAATCCATGGTCTTTTCTTTTTTTTCTGTTCCTGTGTATATTTATCCCATTTACTTAAATCTATCATACTATTTCTCCAAGCGAAAATGAGGCTGACAAGCAGCCCCACTTTTATCTAATTTCAACTACCTTATATCCCGCTTTTTCAACAACTGTACGAATCTCCTCATCACTTATCGTTCTTTCCAATGAAACAATAGCTCCCTTCTTTTTGAGATTTACCTTAGCTGCTGCTCCCTCCATACTATTGATAGCATTTTCCACCCGGTTTTTGCAGTGGTCACAGGTCATGCCCTCAATCACCACTGTCTTCTGGGCAATTACATTTTTTAGCTTTTTACGTTTCTTTTTCACAGTAGAACTTCCTCCACCACAGCAGCCGCCTTCCCCTTTAAAGTGCTTAATGCCGGAGCGGATTCCAACTAATATTAAAATTACAACAACGCCAATAATAATGATATCTTCCATTTTTTACTCCTGAGATTTTAGAAATTACCGGCTCACAAATAACTTCTCCAGTTGTTAGTGAACACTAACCTCAGAATACACTTCTTTTTTTATTTTGTAAAGAATTTTAATACAGCTAGTGAATAATTCGAAGGAACAGATTATTTCTTAAACCTATTGCGGTGGATTACATTTTGAACATGGTGTATAACCGGATGCCTTTGCCTCATCTAATGAAATTTCAATATCACTGCTATGTAAATACTGACATCCTGCCACATGATATTTCGAACCACTTTTTGTAATATGCACAATGATTACCGTGCTTTCTGCCGGTGTTTCTGTAATTGTGGTGCTGGTGTCTGTACCCGCGCCTTCTGACACTGTTTCTCCTGCATCTATATTTTCAGATGCTGCTCCGGTATCTGTACCCACACCACCGCCTGTCACAGTAGAACTTCCACCAGCTGACTCTGCTGATGTTCCATTCCCCGCAGAAGCTCCGGTATTTTCAACCGTTCCGTCTGCAATACCTGCACCATCAGAAGCTGAACCTTTTGCTTCTCCAGCCTGCCATGTTTCAGATGGAGAGCAGTTCCATGTAATTTCTTTACCATCCGAGGTTAATACGATTGTTCCCTGCTCATCGGTTCGGAATACTTCTATTCCGGACATTCTTAGCTTATTTAAAACCTCTGCTGTAGGATGACCGTATGCATTATCTTCTCCCACGCTGATAACGGCATAGATTGGGCTGACTGCTTCTAAAAAAGCATCTGTTGTTGCATTTTTACTTCCATGATGGGATACTTTATAAACATCAGACATAAGATTTATGCCACTGTTTACCATATCCTCTTCTGCTTCTTCCTCTGCATCACCAACAAACAAAAACTTGTTTTCACCATTTTCTAATAAAATGCCTACGGAATTGTCATTCGCATTTGAATCATAATTTTCACTTGGTGAGATAATTGTAAATTCTGCACTTCCAAGTGTATAGGTATCTCCTACTACTGGAGTAGTAATTTCATAGCCTTTACTTTGAATTGCTAAAAGTACATCCTCGTAGGTTTTGGTATCTTTTTCAGCCTCCGGTAAAATAATTGTTTCACAGTCAAATTTATAAATGGCTACATCCAGTCCACCAACATGGTCTGCATCCGGGTGCGTTCCTATTACATAATCTAAGGTTTCTACTCCCTGCTTCACCAGATAATTCTGAACCAGTGTACCCTTATCATTATTTCCCGCATCAATCAGCATGTACTTATCGTCACACTCGATTAATGTGGCATCTCCCTGCCCAACATCAATAAAATGAATTGTTAGTTCACCTGTGGAAGTTTCTTCCGTATTCTCTAATAACGCTTCTGTGTTTGAAAGTGACGTAGCATAGGAATCTTTATCTAATGACTCCATCCCTTCTGTTGCTTCTGCATATTCAAGAATATTTTCTGTTGCTTCCACTTTCCCGGAATTGACTGTATCTGCCGTATTCTCAGTATTAGCACAACCTCCAAGTACTCCCAGCATTCCAAAAAGTATCAATACCTTTAGAAAACTTAATTTGATTTTCTCCATCTTCTCTCCCTCTTTCTTTTACTTTATTTATGTAGTATACTATTTTTGACATATTTCCACAATAATCTTTTCACAAATAATTGTAGTAAAAAAGCGTCGCCGCGCGACGCTTCCAAAAACGCTTCGCGTTTTCATCTGGCGTACACCACGTACGAGCACTTTCCTATACCATAAAAAAATACCGCAACCCCTGAATCTTCAAGGATTGCGGTATTCGCGTATTTATTAGCTATGAAACTGTATGATTTTAGTAAACATCTTTCCAATCAGCGATGTTGCTTGGGTCAAATTTGAATGGAGCACCAAGAATTACTTCTGTTCCGCCATCACCAGCGTCAACAATTGTATATGGGCTGTTTTCCATTGTTCCGGCTTCGAAAGTTTCGCCTGCTGCACCTGTAATTGTTCCATCAACTAATGCTGCAGAAACGTATCCGCCAAGACGACCTACATCGATTGGGTTCCATAAGAACATATATGGGCAGGAATGTGCATCATCATCACCAATATATTCAGCCATTTCAGAAGGAAGTCCTAAGCCTGTTAATTTTACAGAAGAACCCTGGTCCTGAAGAACCTTAGCTGCTGCTGCGATACCTACAGTTGTTGGCGCACAGATAACCTTTAAGTCTGGATATTTAGATAATAATGCCTGTGTCTGGTCTGTTGATTTCTGTGGTTCGTCATCACCATAAGCAACTTCTACTAATTCTAAGTTTGCATATTTAGAATCAGATTCCATAAGCTCTTTCATTGCATCAATCCATGCATTCTGGTTTGCTGCCTGAGATGTAGCAGAAAGGATTGCCCACTGTCCTTCTCCACCAGAAATATCATAAACTGCATCCATAAGTGCCTGACCAATTTCTTTTACACCAGCCTGGTTAGCAAATGTCATACGGCTTGCTGCGTTTGTCTTGGAGTCAAGGCAGGATACTTTGATACCAGCGTCCATTGCTTCCTCTAAAGCAGCCTGAAGAGCATTTTCATCATTTGCTGCGATACAGATACTGTCAACTCCCTGTGAAATCAGAGACTGGATTACAGATACCTGTGCATCTGCTGTAGCTGCTTCCGGATGTTTAATAATGCATTCTCCACCAAGAGATTTGATAACCTCTTCGAAGCCTTCTGCTATTTTTTCATTGTAAGGATTACCTGCTGATTTTGTAACAAGTGCATAGGTTTTTCCAGAGCCGCCCTCTGCTCCGCCAGATTCTCCAGCTTCAGCTGTACCAGCGGAATCACCGGATGCTGCTTCACTGCCGCCACAACCGGCAAGCATTGTTACTGCCATTGTTGCACATAAAAGTACACTAAGTAATTTTTTCTTCATTGAAAAATCCTCCCTGTTCATTATATATAGTTTTTTTATATCCAACGGCTTTGCCGTCTGATACCATAATATTCGTCGCCCTGCGACGCTTTTGGCGCAGATTACACGCCGTCTGCTTTTTAATAAAGATAAAAAAGTAAAACCCCTTAACTTACTTTCTTTTTCTTCTGTCCCAGTGTTTCTGAAACATTTGGAATCAATACTGCACAAATCAAAAGTGTACCTAAGATAATTAAGATTACCTGTGGGTTCATGTTAATCTGTCCCAAGCCTATACGAAGGCAGATAATAATAAATGCAGAAATAATTCCACCTACCAGTTTTCCTTTTCCTCCGGTTGTTGCAATTCCGCCAAATACAGCCATTGCAATTGCATCCATCTCAAATCCGTTACCGGTTGTAGTATTTGCACCATATAAGGAAGAAGTAAGGAAAATTGCTGCTATACCAGCCATCATTCCCATAACGGTATAGGCAATAAATCTGATTTTCTGCACCTTAACACCGGAATAATAAGCGGTTCTGCTGTTGCTTCCGATTGCATAAAGATTTCTGCCGAATACTCTTTTTACAGAAATCACTGTAAAAATAACTGCGGAAATACATACTGCAAAAAATACATATGGGAATGGTCCTATTTTTCCTGCAATGGCACGAAAGCCATCTGTATTTGTTAAAGAAATCGAACCACCGCTTCCTAAAACAATTTCTGCAATTCCACGGAAAACAATCTGGGTTCCCAAAGTAACAATCATTGCCGGCAATTCTGTAAATTTAGTTAAAATTCCTCCATTTACCATACCACAGGCAGTTCCTGTTAAAATACCAATGAGTACCACTCCAACAAATGGAACTCCCGCATTTGTTGCAAGACAAGCCATTGTTGCAGATAAACAAACAATAGAGCCAACAGAAATATCAATATCTCCCAGTATTAAAAGATATGCCATTGGAAAAAGTAAGAATATTTCTGCAAGGTATTTTGGCATCTCACGAAGTACGTTTGTTAATGTATAGTTTGGCGAAATGCAGCGGCAGAAAATAATAATTACAAAGAATAATATTACCAGCATTCCCTCCCAGCTAAATATTCTTTTTTTCCAGACATTCTGCGGTTCTGCCGCAATCGTTCTTCCTGATTTTCCTGCCATGCCTACATCTCCCTTCTTTCCAGATTGCCCTTATCCATCATTCGCTGTGTCACAACATTAAGCACAATTACTACCAGGATAATCAGACCTTTTACAGTGTTCTGTGCAATGGAATCAATTCCAATCAAAGGAAGTGCCTTTGCAATAACAGATAAAATTAATGCTCCTAATAATGCTCCACCAACGGAACCACGTCCGCCATTCATGCTTACCCCGCCAATTACGCAGGCTGCAATTACATCCATTTCTTTGGAAAGCTGCATATTAGGCTGTGCAGAAGAATATATCGTAACAGCTAATGCTCCACAAAGCCCTGCAAGAAATCCCATAATTGTATATACGCCAAGCTTTACTCTGGCTACGTTAATACCGGAAATCTCAGCAGCCTCCGGATTACTTCCTACCGCATAAATATTACGGCCAAATTTCGTCCATTTTAAGACTACAAAAAATACAATATAACAAATGAGAACAATTACCAGTACATTATTTACTACACCAAATCCAAGATAGGATTCCAATGCAAAATTCTTAAAATCACCTAATGCATCTGCGCCCGCCCATTCACTATTGGCTACCAGATATGCAAAACCACGGTAAATATACATGAATCCCATAGTTGCAATAATCGGTGTTACTTTTCCTTTTGAAATAATAAGTCCGATTACAAAGCCGCATAATGTTCCAATTGCAATGGCAATGATAAATCCAAGTAATGTGCTTTTTACAATTCCGTATTTAAACAACATTCCTACGGTCATTCCGGAAAATGCCAGTGTAGAAGTAATGGAAATATCAATTCCTCCGACTAACAATACACAAAGCATCCCCAGTGCCATAATCATAATAACAGAATTGTTCTTTAAAATTTCCAAAATATTCTGGACTGTAAAAAATGCCGGGTTTTTAATTCCTACCAGAATACATAATATCGCGAGCACAATGACAAGGCTTGCTTCTCTAGAGCCCGTAATTTTTTTCCATAATGATTTCTGTTCCATTACTTTGCGCCCTCCTTCTTGCCAGTTCCCTTTTCCATTGCAAAATTCAGAATTGTCTCCTGTGAAACATCCTCCCGTCCTAATTCTCCAGTCACTCTTCCGTTACACATTACATAGATTCTGTCGCACATACCAAGAATTTCCGGCATTTCAGATGAAATCATTATGATTGCATAGCCAGCCTTTGCCAGCTCACCCATAATCTGATAGATTTCTGCTTTCGCACCAACATCGACACCCTTTGTCGGCTCATCCATAATAACCACCTTCATATTATCCTGAGCCAGTGCCTTTGCAACTACTACCTTCTGCTGATTACCACCTGATAAAGAGCTTGCTGCATCAAAAATAGTAACCGCTTTTGTATCAACCTCTTCCAAAAATTTCTTTGAAAGTTCCCGTTCTGACTTTTCATCAATAAAGCCATGCTTCGTGAATTTTTTCATAATTGGAAGTGTTACATTCTGTCCTAAGCCCCAGCTTAAAATCAAGCCGGCTTTCTGTCTGTCCTCCGGCAAAAGAATAATTCCCTTTTCCATTGCCTCTGTCGGATTCTTACAGTTAACTTCTTTTCCCTCCAGATAAACCCTTCCGGAATCAGCCTTTGTAATACCACAGACAGCTTCCATTACCTCTGTTCGTCTTGCACCAACCAGACCGGTTAATCCCACAATTTCCCCGGCATGAACATTTAAGGAAACCTCCTTAAAGTATCCGGTTCTTGAAAGATTCTCAACACGAAGTACTTCTTCACCAATCTCTACCTGTGGTTTCGGGAATAAATCAGTAATCTCACGCCCTACCATCTGTTTAATCAACTCTGCATTTGTGATTTCATCTACATTATAAGTGCCAATATACTGGGAATCCCGAAATACCGTTACCCTGCTTGCCAGGCGGTACATATCTTCAAATCTGTGGGAAATAAAAATAATGGAAACCCCATCTTCCTTAAGCTTATCTACCACACGGTATAATTTCTCAGATTCATTTGCAGTAAGAGCTGCTGTTGGCTCATCTAAAATTACAATTTTAGCATTCATGGACAGGGCTTTTGCAATCTCCACCATTTGCTGCTGTGCCACACTCAGAGCCCCCATTTCAGCTGTCGGCTTAAAATCTGCATCCAGCTGAGCTAACAGACGCTTTGCCTCTGCGTTCATTTCCTTCCATTGAATAATTCCATGTTTCTTAATTTCATGATTCATGAAAATATTTTCCGTTACGGTCAAATCAGGATAAGAAGTCGGATGCTGATATACTGCTGCAATTCCAGCTAACTGTGCATCCCTTGGTCCCTTAAAATCTACTTTCTTACCCTCTAAGTACATCTCGCCTTCTTCTGCTTTATGTACACCGGTAATTACTTTGATAAAAGTAGATTTACCTGCACCATTTTCTCCCATCAGTGCATGGACCTCACCAGGTTTCAACTGAAACTGTACCTGATTTAAGGCTTTCACACCCGGAAATATTTTCGTAATCCCCTTTAATTCCAATACATATTCGGACACGTCTTTTTCCTCCCTTTCCATAAATTCATGTTAGCATTTTGCTAATTTTCAAAAAAGAGGAAAATATTTCGATGAAGGGTAAAATATTTTTTGCTATTTTATACAAATTTTCTTACTATAACGCTTGCTTTTTTACTATTTTCACGATACTATTTCGTTATTGAGTATCTTGGGGGAGGTATTTCATGAAACTTTTAATTGTAGATGACGAAGAATTAACAAAGGCCGGACTGATTTCTGCTGTTGACTGGAAATCTATCGGCATTACTGAAATCTTTCAGGCAAATGATGGGGTAAATGGTCTGGCAGCAGCTCTTGAAAAACATCCTGACATTGTTCTGTGTGATGTGCGCATGCCCCGCATGGATGGAATTACCATGTTAGAACGTATTCAGGCAAAATATCCGGATATCACAGCCATATTTATGAGTGGTTATGCAGACAAGGAATATTTAAAAGCTGCCATAAAGCTAAAAGCGATTAATTATATTGAAAAACCAATTGATTTAAATGAAATACAAGACACTATCTGCCGGGCTGTGGAACAATGTAATACCCGTTTTATGCAGTATGATGCAAATGCAGCACAATTAAATATGGCAGCCTCACAGCTTGCCTTTGAACTTACCGTTCCTTACAGTACCTGTAGTGAAACGGTGGATTCTTTGTGTGCAAAATTTCATCAGCACTATCACTGTGACAAATTTAAAAATATTACTACCTTCATTATCAAACTGGAACATCTTCCGGAAAATCCAAATGAGCTTTTTACTATTCATAAAGAATTAAAAGAATATCTTTCCTCTATGCATCTGCATACAATTTATTGTGAAAAAAGAATGTATCATATTGTTTTCCACGTTTATGGAGATATGGCGCCCAGTACCCAGACCTGCAGCCTGATTGCCCAAAAGCTTGGTTCTTTCTTTTCCGGATATGGCCATTACTATATTGCAATCGGGAATACTGTACAAGGAATTGCAAACGCTTTCCGTTCCTATGAAAGTGCTGTTATCCTTTTACAAAGCAGCTATTTCTTTGAACCGGATACTACCCTTACCCATGAACTGATAGATTCCTGTAGTCATTTTAACCCGGATAACTTTAGTCTGCATTCTGCATCCTATATTCATGCATTGGAAAAAGAAGAGGAACAGACTGCCCATTTCGCCCTTGCCAGGATAAAGGAATGCTGTTCCCGGATTCAAGGCCTTATGGCAAACCAGCTAAAAGGGGCTTATTATGATTTATTCAGCGAATTATATAAAGCCAGACATGAAAAGCAGCTGCTTCCTGATCTGTCTTTAGAAAACCATGACACAATTATGGATATTATGGATTCCTGTTTTTCTTTTTCCATGCTTCATGAAATTTTAATCGAAAAAACAGACTTATATTTTCAGGATATTACCAGTCAGGAACCGGAAAATGCCACCGTATATCTGATTCGCAATTATATCAGCAAACATTATAAAGAGCCGACACTTTCTGTCAAGGATATCAGTGAATACGCACATTTATCCACCTCCTATGTCTGCACCTTTTTTAAAAACGAAACCGGAAGCACCTTAAATCAATACATTACGGAATTTCGCATGGAAAAGGCAAAGCAGCTGCTAGCCGACCCACGCTATCGCATTTCCGATATATCTGCAGCAGTTGGATATAATGACGGTAATTATTTTGGCAAAAGCTTCCGGAAAAGCTCTGGTCTCTCTCCGTCAGAATATAGAGAGAAGGTGCTTCATTAATGAATCTCTTAAATAAATTGCGTCGTTCTTACGAAAGTTTAAATATTCAGACAAAATTTACATGCTGTATTGTTCTTGCCGTTGTAGTCCCAATTTTATCTCTGGCTGTTGTTTTTTCCAACCAGCTTTACGATATGATTATTGCCGATACTATACGCACAGAACAGAACGCCTCTGCCCAGACAGCGCCACTTATTGATGAGGCCTTTGCAAAAATAGAAAATGCTTATATACAGCTTACGGAAGAAGACTACTACCGTACTCTTTTTTATCAACCAATCAATGAGGATTTTTGTGAATTATCCCAGACCAGAGAAGCCTATGCTTTTTCCAAAAAAATAAACGAGCTCACTTCCGCCGGAACAATTCAGGCTGTGCGCATTTATCTTGATATTCCTGGAGAAAAAGATTTTTATGAAAAGGAATCTGCCAAAAACATTTTTCTTCCTATTTCAGAAGCAAAAGGAACTTACTGGTATGGTATTTTCCAGGGAAGTCATTTATCTTCCCTTTATTGTCCACCCTTTTATCTGGGTAATCGGGAGATAGAAAAATATGGAGATTCTGCTTACATTCTCTCCACCACCTACTACTACCGCGAAAATGCTTATCCCTGCTATATTGCACTATATTATTCCTCAGAAGCATATCAGGAAATTTTGCGCAATGGTATCTCCATTCCAGGAAGTGTTTCCTATATTATAAATGACAGGGAATCCATTATTGCCACAACAAACGACTATTTATCCGGCATTTACCGCTTAAATTACGAAGATATCAAAGATTCTCTTATGTCTTCAAACAACTTTATTGAACGAAGTGTTTTAGGGGAACAGGTTTATGTGGGATTTTATTATATCAAGGAACCGGAATGGATTATGGTTACTGTTCTCCCAAGTCATCCTCTCATACGAAAGGGAAATACTGTAATCCTCAAATTTATTTTTATATGCCTGCTTTGTATGGCTGCTGCAATTTTTATTGCAGTTCTTCAATCCCGTTCCATAACAAATCGCATTTCCTCTGTTATCGAGCAGATGTCTCAGGTAAAAAAAGGACCTCCGGTGGCTTTGCCTTCTCCTATTATACAGGATGAAGTAGGTGAGTTAATCAGTACCTATAACTATATGACTGAGAAAATGAATCTTCTGATTGAACAGCAGAAAAAAACTGCTGAAGAACTTCGTATTGCGGAATTTAACTCCCTGCAGGCACAGATTAATCCTCATTTTCTTTACAATACTATGGATATGATTAACTGGATGGCGCTAAAAGGTCATACAACAGAAGTCAGCAATGTCATTCAAAAACTCGCCCGCTTTTATAAGCTGACCCTCAGCCGCAAAAAGAATTTCAGTACCATTGAGGCTGAATTAGAGCATGTCTCAATCTACGTGGAGCTTCAGAATATGCGTTATCAGAATACCATTGATTTTGTGATTGACATCCCTGATGAACTGCTCTCCTACAGCATTCCGAAGCTGACCTTACAGCCAATTGTGGAAAATGCAATTTTACATGGAATTTTAGAGAAAGAACACCGGGAAGGAACCATTGTCATTACCGGATGGTTAGAAGAGGAACAGGTAATTCTTCTGGTATCGGATGATGGTGTAGGAATTCCTTCTGAACACCTGCCCCTTATTCTTGCAGAACAGCCTGTGCTTAAAACAAAGGGCACCAATATTGCCATTTACAATATTCATAAACGGCTCCGGCTCCTTTATGGTGAAGCCTACGGTCTTTCCTATGAAAGCACTTATGGCTGTGGCACAGAAGTCCATATTCGTATTCCGATAAGAAATGATTTGTAAAACGCTTTGCATTTTCCTCCGACCAATACCATGTACGATCAACTTCCTATACCACAAAAAATACCTTTTTCCCTAAGACAGCAAAAGACACCACATTTGTGTACCAATTTTTGACATACACAAACATGGTGTCTTTTTATTTTTCATCCCTGCCAACCCGATAGGTTCTAGGTGTCATACCATATTTTTTCTGAAAAATACGATGAAAATAACTCATATTATCATAACCGACAGCAAGTCCGATATCCATGACCGACATTCCAGTATGCTCCAGCAGATACGCCGCCTGGGTTAATCTTTTCTCCTGTAATAAGTCTGTATAGTTTCTTCCTGTCAGACGCTTAATTTCCTTTGACAGCCAATACAAATCGTAATTCAGCATCTTCGCCAGTTCCGAAAGTTCTCCTTCCCGGTAATGCTCCTCAATATAGCCTAAGACCTCGATTATCAGCTTCTGGTTCTGGTTTTCTGAATCCGTTTCCATTCTGTCCATATGATTCATCAGCTGTAAAAATAAAAGTCCCATCGTTGCCTGATTAATACTTCTCTTGTTCGGCTGCTTATTCCAGATAGTCCAGATTAGATTTTCCAAAAGATTCTGTATCGGCAGAACATCTGCTACTTTAAAATGCATATATCCACAGGCCTCATCTTTCCCCCGCAGACAGTCAATCACAAAGTCCCGAAGAAGATTTTTTTCTTCCCCCATCATTTTCAAGCTATAATCAAAAAACTCCGGTAAAATAATTAAGTTTACCGCAATATCATCTTCTTTTGCCGGATAAATTTCCTGCACCGCCTTCTGACTTAAGAAAAGAAGTTCTCCTTCTTTTAAAATCACGTCATTATCATTAATGATATGATGCGTACTTCCGGAACACATATATATCATTTCAATATAATTATGAGTATGCTTTGGAAAATGCACAAATCTTGTATGAGGACGTACCTGTATCAGCTTTCCTGTGTCAATCAGTTTTCCTGCATCAACCACATTTATACCTACCTCATCCTCTTTTCCATTAGTCATATAAATTTCTTTTTCGATATCGGAATTGTTATTTAAAATCCGCTCTTCCTCAAGGGTTATCTTTCTTAATTCCTCATATAGTTCCTGTGTCATTTTAATTCTCCTGTATAAGTTTCAGCACCTGCTTCATATCCATTTCCGGTAAAACAATATCCGCCTTCGGCAGCACTTTTTCTTCTATTATATTTCCTTTTGCATCCTTTCTTTCTACAATTGGAAGTTCCGGTGAAATATTCGAATGAATATAAAAGGTTGAAAGACCTACTGATTTTGCTCCGCCAATATCGCTTTTTCCATCATTACCTATCATTATTGATTTTACAACATCAATCTTATGTTTTTCTATTAACATTTCAAAAAAGCGGCTGTCCGGTTTTTTTACACCACATTCCGATGATATAAAAATATCATCAAAATACTTGGCAATTCCAAGTGTATGCATCTCATACTCCGTAAAAATACGCTGGGCATTTGACAGCAGATATATTTTCTTTCCCGCTGCCTTTAAGGCTTCTAACATCTCCACCGTACCTTCATAAAGCTTTACATATTCTGTGGAAAGAATTCTGAAAAACTGTCCGGCATGTACTGCCAGCGTCATATCTGCGTTCACACCCTTTTCCTCAAAAAGTGCTTTAAACACCTGTTCAATTTTAATTTCCGGATGTGCCTCATGCACATCATCTTTTTTTTGCATATTTTTTTCCCCGGCAGATACTAATTCCCCATAACGCTGCTTCAATTCCTCCGGGGTATAATGGGCATCATAATATCCATAAAAAAGAGCCAGCTTTTCCCAAAGTTCCTCTTTTCCTTCTTCTGTACGAATATCTACCAGTGTTCCATATAAATCAAAAATATAATTATCGTATTTCATTTGTAACATTCTCCGTTTATCTTTTTCCTACTGAAAACGTTACCATTTTTATTGCCATCCCGCAAGACCTTTCCTTAAAATCTTTTTTCTTTTGTTTCTATCCTTATTTGCTTCCATTTCTCTTATAGCTGTTCTCTCATTTTCAGCAGAATTTTCCGCTCCATTCTGCTCACCTGCACCTGAGACATTCCTAAAACCTTTGCCACCTCACATTGAGTTTTTGTCTCGAAATAACGCAGACGGATTAGTTGTTTTTCCACCTCCGTTAATTTATTCATTAGCTGTTCAATGATAATTTCATTTAACACTGCTTCTTTTTCCGGTTCTTCCCCATAGCCATTCGAAGCAGCACCTCCTATCTGGTCAATCAGTAAAAGTTCCTCTCCTTCGCTGCCAGCCACCGGTTGAAACAAGGATTCCACCTCTCTGTTTGCTTCCATTGCCATTACTATTTCTTCTGTGGAAAGCTCTGTCAATGCTGCTATCTCTGTAATCGTAGGCTCCCTTCCTAATTCCCGCACCAGCATCTCCTTTGCCTTGCTGATTCGATAACCATTTTCTTTCAAGGTACGACTAACCTTCACCATTCCATCATCTCTTAAATAGCGCCTGATTTCCCCCATTATCATCGGAACCGCATAGGTGGAAAATGCCAGATTAAGTGATAAATCGAATTTATCCACCGCTTTCATAAGCCCGATACAGCCTATCTGAAAAAGCTCTTCTCTTTCGCATCCTCTATGCTCAAATCTCCGCACAATTGTATGTACCAGTCCAAGATTATCTGATATTACGCGGTCTCTTGCAATTTTATCCCCACTCTGTGCCTGTCTTATGAAATCAGTCCACTGCTCCATAGACATTACACTTCCTGTTTTCCAATTTGCTTACGCATTACAATGCAGGTTCCCTGTCCTTTTTCGGAAGAAACCTTCAGGTCATCCATAAAAGCCTCCATAAAAGCAAAACCCATTCCTGAACGCTCTAATTCCGGCTTTGTTGTAAAAAAAGGTTCCATTGCCTTTGGCACATCTTCAATCCCTGCACCATAATCCCGTACTTCAATTTCTACCCAATCTCCTTCAATTCTGCATTCTAGTTCTACTTTCTGTTCAGGGCTGTCATAACCATGTATAATTGCATTGGTTACTGCTTCTGATACCGCAGTCTTAATATCAGAAATTTCGTTTAATGTTGGATTTAACTCTGCAACAAATGCAGCTACTACCACTCTTGCAAATGCTTCATTTACCGACCTTGCATCGAAGCTGACCTTCATTTCATTTTGCTTTGACATTTTTATTCTCCATTCTATCTCTCAATTTTTATAATTTTCTTTAAGCCGGATACTGTAAATATCTTTTCTACCCGTTCATTTAAGTTTTTTGCATAGACTTCACCGCCAGAAAAACCCATATTTCTGCATCTTCCAATTACTACACCTATTCCAGAGCTATCCATAAACTCTGTATTTGAAAAATCAAAGACAAGACACCTTGCACGATAAGTATCAATCAGCATGTCCACCTCTGTCCGGAGTTTTCCCGCCTCATGGTGGTCAAGTTCCTTGGGAATAAATACCGTCAGTTTCCCTCCTTTTTGCTCATATCCATATTCCATATTTTTTCCTCCTTTTTCTAAATATAAAGTAAAAAAAGACGTCTTAGGGTATCTCCCTTTGACGTCTTTTGTAATAATTCTTATTCTTCTTGTGATAAATAATTTTGTGCTACTGCTGCACGTTCTGTTCCCGGATATAAATCCACTACCTTCTGGTAATATATCTTTGCATTTGCCATATCATCATTCTTACGATATGCCTGCGCCAGATAGTACATGGCATTTCCCTCTTCGTAGGTCTCATCCATCTCCATAATCTTCTTGAAGTTTTCAATTGCCTCGCCAAAATTCTGAGCGGAATATTCATTATATGCAGTCTGGTATAATGTTGCTAAATACTCTGCATTTACCTGTGCATTTACTGCCTCATAAACTTTTTGGGCTTCATCACTTAAATACTCAGCATTTACATTTCCCAGCGCGTTACCTGCTGTCTCAATATCTGCTTCCACACACGCCTTATATGCAACCACCAGCTGTTCATAAGTGCTTACTTTATTCGAAGAATCCTGCTCACTCTCCTGGGCATCTGTAATCTGCTTTGTCAGTTCTTCCACCTTTGTTTCCAAAGATGTGATTGTCTGATTCTTTGAAGAAATTGTCTCATTTGCAGCAATTACTTCATCCTTCGCCTTCTGCTGTACGTCCCGCTTCACACCCGGAACTACTAAGAAAATTGTAATTGCAACACCAATTGCAATTCCAATAATCATGTTAATCACAGTTAATATTGCAGAATTATCCTTTAAATATTTTGGCTGAATAATCGTTTCATTACCACTCTGGTAGGAAATCAACTCATCATTCTTCTGCTTCTTCGGATTATTCTCCCGCAGGCCGGTATTTGCCTCCCGCAGATAACGAAGCGTTACCGTATTATTTGCATCTATTTTTCCTGCATTTCGAAGGGATTTTTTGGCTAAATCATATTTCCCCTCCTGAATATATAACAAAGCAAGCAGTTGATGCCCCGTTACCAGTTTGGGATTCAATGCCAACACCTTTTTCAGCTGAATAATTGCCAAGTCCCTGCTGTTCTGATGGCAATACTGCAATGCCTGATTATATTTCTTAATTGTCTGATTAATTGTCTCTAATCTTCCCGGATTATTCTGAATCTCCTCTAAATAACGACTTGCTATGTTATCTTTTGGTTTATAGTTCTTACTAATCACCCACTCTGTCAATGCAGCTACTACTTCGCCCATTTCAAAATAAACTAATCCCAAAAGATTACGGGCATCGATATTCATCTTATTGAAACGAAGACTAATCTTCAAACTCTCTATTGCGCCAGATAAATCCCTGACACCTGCCTTTTCCAACGCCTCATTGTAATATGCATTGGATGCCATTAATATCTTTTTATATACCTTTACGTTTGTTCCGCAATTCTGGCAGACTCCTTCTCTCCCTAGCTTTGCTCCGCAATTGTAACATTTCATCCTGCTACCAAGCCTTTCTTATCTTTTCTGCAATCTACATTCCACGCTTAAATTCCTGCATCATTTCCTGCAGTACATCTGTCATATCCGTCAATTCATGGTTATAAATTGCCTGCTCTGCTTCCTCTACTTCAAGACTTGGTTTAAAATTCTTTAATTCCTCTTCAAAATTTATCATAATATAATTCTCCTAAATCAAAACATTATGCCCTGCCGGCATTTTACTATATTATCCCAGACATCTCATATATGTCATATTTCACATACGCTTACATTCTAGTTTCTGATATAGCACAGCTTTTGTTCCACACACACCAGCTGCCCATCCTCCCGGAACGTTTTGCTTTATAGGAAGAACTTTCACCCATTTGTATATGAAAATTTTTCCTATAAAGCAAAAAATCACCGCTACATTAAGATATTATAATATAGCGGTGATTTGGATTCAATGCCCTTTTTATGAAATTTTTCCTAATTTAGTAACTTTTGCTCGACACAATCTGTCATTATTCGGTACTATTTGGCACTGCGCGTGCGAATCTTGTCATCCAGTCGATAAAACTCTATATTTGTTGCGTTATTATTCACAATCATTTTTGCGTCATCTATACAGATATGTGTTCCCGGGAATATCTCATGAGTTACGCTAACGACTGCTCCTTTGGCACGTTCTACCAATTCACGCATCTTACGAATCTCAGCTTCATCCTCAGCAATCAATGCCAAATCACGAATTCTCGCCCGAAGCAGCGCCATACGCCTTGGATCTGTCGCATAGCTGACGCCACGTTCCTTCTCTAATGCTTCAAACTGCTGTAATCCCTGTTCTATCTTATTAAGCTCATTCTTGGTAGCAAATGCTTTCACTTCTAAAACTTTCAGACGTTTCACTACATCTCCGCTTGCTCCTACGAAAATGTCTGTCCTTGTCTCTGCAAGATTACCAATGCTGGTAACTTCTATTCCCTGAACTGCATGAGTTACTCCACCAATAATACTTCCGTGCTTTCCACTTAGTATAATCTTCTCCTTGGATGTAACATTGCAATTCATAAATACATCCGCCTGAATCATTCCATCAGCTTCTACTGTCGTATTCTCAATAAACTTCGCAAAGATATTTCCCTTTGTCTTCAGTGTTGCTTTATGACCGCCTAACATACCAGACCTTAAAATAATATCTTTCCCTGCCTGAATGCTGCAGGCTTCTACCACACCATCAATTGTAATTGAACCGGTTGCCTTTACGATAATACCGCTCTCCACATTACCATGGATTACGATATCACCTTTAAAATCAATATTACCGGTTGTAATCTCCGCATTACCGCTTAACTCATGTACCGGCAGAATCATAATTCTATCATTCTGCATCTCAATCTTACCGTCCATCTCAGATACATAAGTTACGCCGTCTTCCTCGCGGTGGAATCCCTTCCCCTTTAATAAAGGCAGTTCTCTTCCCCTTTTACCTAAAGCAGGAATACCCTTTACCGTAATGCCTTCTGTTCCCTGAATAGCTTCATGGTAAACAGCAATTACCTGTCCCTCTGCAACAGACTCAATACTATGAACAGTCCAGTAATCTACAGAACCATCCGGTAATATCTTTGGCTTCTTATCACAATTTGCATTGAAGTTATATTCATAATAACCATCAGCGCCATCTGTTGGCGGTGTCCCTTTTGCAACCAAAATCTCCGTATTATAAAGATTGCCATCGACGATTTTCCGTAATCCGTCTTCTATAATTCCTTCTTTGACACCCTGCTCTCCCAGAATCGCCTTCAATAATTCAATTGAATATTTCTCATCTTCCCCTGGAGTTGGCATCATCAATCGTGCTTCCATGTCATTATTGCTGAGCCGAACCTTTGGTTTATTATTTTCT
Source organism: uncultured Roseburia sp. (assembly GCA_964390485.1). GTDB lineage: Bacteria > Bacillota > Clostridia > Lachnospirales > Lachnospiraceae > Roseburia. Next base: position 24,298 of record CAYMIS010000009.1, read on the forward strand.
GATACAGGCATAGTGTATACTCCTATCAAAATATTAGTCATGAAACAATTATATATATCTATATAATACTAGTACTTTAGCACTTTTTCAAGTAAATCTTTCAGAATTGTAGTCCTTTTTTACTAAATTCACAGTATATTCAAAAAAAAGCTAAAGATTGGCAAAAAGAAGAGACCTACTCTTCACATTTTCCACCCGAATTCTACGTTATATAGAAAACCGTTTGGAAATTATAAAAGAATAAGTCTCTTAGTTATACATCATCTTCTTATTTCATCTGCGCAAGACGTTCCTTCACCTGAGCCATCATCTGCTCATAGCCAGCCATCTTGTCTTTTTCTTCCTGAACCTTATCTGCCGGTGCTTTGCTTAAGAATTTCTCGTTAGAAAGCATTCCTTTGGAACGGGCAAGCTCTTTCTCAAGACGTGCCTGTTCTTTTAACAGACGTTCTTTCTCTTTCTCGAAGTCTACTAAATCTTCTAATGGAAGATAAAGGGTTGCTCCCGGAATCACTACAGATACTGCATCCTCACCGATATCTGTCTTATCTGCCTGTACAGCCACTTCACTTGCTCCTGCAAGATTCATGTACACTTCTTTATTTACGTCAAAGGTATTTCTGATTGCTGCATCCTCAGATACAATAAATACTTTTGCTTTTCTTGAAGGTGGCACATCCATCTCTGTACGAAGGTTACGGATACCTTTTACTAAGTCCTTGCAGTGTTCAATCATTTCTTCCTCTGCTGCAAAGCTCCATTCTGCCTTGAATTCCGGCCACTGTGCTAACATGATGGTGTCAGCTTCCGGATGAAGGGTACAGAAGATTTCTTCTGTGATAAACGGCATAAATGGATGTAATAATTTTAATGCTTCTGTTAATACGGTCTTTAATGTCCAGAAGGCTGCATTTGCAGAAGCCGGGTCATTTTCTTTGTTATAGGTACGTGTCTTTGTAATTTCGATGTACCAGTCACAGAATTCATCCCAGATAAAATCATATACCTTCTGAACTGCAATACCCATTTCGTATTTATCCATGTTTTCTGTTACATCTTTTGCAAGTGTATTTACTTTGGATAAAATCCACTTGTCAGCAGCCTTTAATTCATCCATGGATGGATTTGTAATTTCGGTATCGGCAAGGTTCATCATAATGAAACGGGATGCATTCCATACTTTGTTTGCAAAGTTTCTGGAAGCTTCTACTCTTTCCCAGTAGAAACGCATATCGTTACCCGGTGCATTACCGGTAATTAAAGTCAGACGAAGTGCATCTGCACCGTATTTATCAATTACCTCTAATGGATCGATACCATTTCCAAGGGATTTACTCATCTTACGTCCCTGAGAGTCACGAACCAGACCATGGAATAATACGGTGTGGAATGGTGCTTTGCCCATCTGCTCGTAGCCTGAGAAAATCATACGGATAACCCAGAAGAAGATAATATCATATCCTGTCACTAATACATCGTTTGGATAGAAGTAATCTAAATCTTCTGTTTTTTCCGGCCAGCCAAGGGTTGAGAATGGCCATAATGCTGAAGAGAACCAGGTATCTAAAGTATCCGGGTCCTGTGTCATATGTGTGCTGCCACACTTAGGACACTTCTGTGGTGCTTCCTTTGCTACTACCATTTCTCCACATTCACAGTAGTAAGCCGGAATTCTGTGTCCCCACCATAACTGTCTGGAAATACACCAGTCACGAATGTTATCTGTCCAGTTGAAGTATGTCTTTTCCATACGTTTTGGAAGTAACTGGATATCACCGTTTTTTACACCTTCAACAGCTGGTTTAATCATTTCGTCCATTTTCACGAACCACTGCTGTTTAATCATTGGCTCAACAGTTGTTCCACAACGGTCATGAGTTCCTACGTTGTGGGAGTGTGGCTCAACTTTTACTAAAAGACCTGCTTCTTCTAAATCTTTTACTAAAGCTTTTCTACACTCATAACGGTCCATTCCTGCATATTTTCCTGCAAGGCTGTTCATTACTGCATCATCACCAATAACTACGATTTCTTCTAAGTTATGACGCTTTCCAACTTCAAAGTCATTAGGGTCATGAGCCGGTGTAATCTTAACACATCCTGTACCAAATTCTTTATCTACATAAGAATCTGCGATAACCGGAATCTGGCGGCCTGTGGTTGGAAGCTCTAACATTTTACCAATTAAGTCTTTGTATCTGTCGTCTTCAGGATTTACAGCTACTGCAGTATCTCCGAATAATGTTTCCGGACGTGTGGTTGCGATTTCTACGAATCTTCCTTCTTCGCCAACTACCGGATAGTTGATATGCCAGAAGAATCCATCCTGTTCTTCATGCTCTACCTCTGCATCGGAAATGGATGTTTTACAAACCGGACACCAGTTTACGATACGGGAGCCTTTGTAGATATATCCTTTTTCGTATAATTTAATGAAAACTTCTAATACTGCATCGGAGCAGCCTTTATCCATAGTAAAACGTTCTCTCTCCCAGTCTGCAGAAGAACCTAATTTCTTTAACTGGTTGATGATGCGGTTACCATATTCTTCTCTCCACTCCCAGCATTTCTCAAGGAAGCCTTCACGGCCTAAATCCGCTTTATCAATGCCCTGCTTCTTTAAAGACTCAATAACCTTAACCTCTGTTGCAATAGAAGCATGGTCTGTTCCCGGCTGCCATAATGCATTGTAGCCCTGCATTCTCTTATAACGGATTAAGATATCCTGCATCGTGTTATCTAATGCGTGTCCCATGTGAAGCTGACCTGTAATGTTTGGCGGCGGCATCACAATGGTAAATGGCTTTTTGCTTCTATCTGCTTCTGCATGGAAATATCCATTGTTTTCCCATTTCTGATAGAGACGGTCTTCAATCCCTTTTGGGTCATATGTTTTTGCAAGTTCTTTACATTCTTTACACATGATTGTTTCTCTCCTTTTCAAACTAAAATGATATCATAATATTTCTTTGTAATTACGGTAAAAAGAATTTTTAAGGTACTCATCGAATCTTTATGCAAGCACTCGCTTCTCCTCGCTGCCCGCGTGAATGAAAAAAGCCCTTTGCAGAAATTCTCACTTCTGCAAAGGGCGTATATACGCGGTACCACCTTTGTTCATTGTATCAGCAAAAAAATGCTCTACAATCTCTGTCCAGCCGACACATTCTCTGTGCTTAGCCAGTGGTTCGTTAACGGGAACCAGTCGTCTTCACCTACTAATAGATTTATGTTCAGTCAAGCGGTTCAAAAGCTACCTTCCACATCTCTTATCCCTAAAGCACCTTTCAGCCGATGGATGCTTCTCTCTTTCGGGAGGTTTATGTGTACTCCTCTTTCTCATTACCTTTTCTACTTTTTTCAATGATAAAAGCATTTTTCGGTTTTGTCAAGCAGATTTTATGAATCTGCTGCCATTTGTTTCTGCTATCTGCTGTCAGTTTCTATACATGGAATTTGTCTACGATATTGCGCAGTGCCACAATGGATTCTCTGCTTTCCTGAAGTTTCTCATAGCCTTCTGCTGTTGTATTTTCTGTCTCAGAAGATTTCTCTGCAATCGCACTGATTCCAACAGAAGACTGGGCAACTGTGTCATTAATGTCTTCTACCGCAGTAAGAATCTCTGTCATATATTCATCCAGTTCCTGAACAGCACCTTTTATCTGTCCCATTACGTTGATAAAGGTATCTGCATCCACACGATACTGATTACCGGATTCACGGAAAACGGTATAATCGCCAAGTACTGTATTTTCCAAAAACTCCATCATTGTGGTAATGCACTCTGTCATATTTCCCACAGCCGTATTTACTTCACCAACAATTACATTAATATTATCAACGGTGTCTAATGTCTGGTCTGCTAACGTTCCAATCTCAGTTGCTACAACCGCAAAACCTCTTCCTGCCTCGCCTGCTCTTGCCGCCTCAATATTGGCATTTAATGCAAGAAGTGTGGTCTGGGAAGAAATCTGTTTTATTGATTCTGTTAGTTCATTAATACGCTGGACTGCCTTAGACTGTTCAATCGCCTGATTGGTCTTCACCTTCATTATCTCATACATATGATTGGTCTTATTACTGGATTCCAGGCTGATTCTTTCCATCTCTCCGGCACGTTTCACAATCTCTTCTGAATCTTCTTCTCCATTTTGTGCAAGCTTGTAAATATTTTCTGAATTACGTTTCACCACATCAATGCTTTCTACAATATGCTCTGTATTGGCAGAAGCTTCCTGCATACCTGCTGCCATCTGCTGGGTTGCTGCAGAGTTATCCCCGGCACGAACACTATTTTCTTTCATAATCTGATTCAGATTATCCACACTGCCTAAAATGGTGCTTTCTGCATTGTTCATCTGCTCTACCATTTCCCGTAGAATTTTACGCATGCTGTGAATTTCTCTTGCCATGCCTCCAATTTCGTCCTTCTGTTTTCTTAACTGCTGACCATCTGCAGTAGGAAGGAAATTAAGCTGAGCCGTCTGTTCAATAACTCTGGTCAGCATTCCAATTGGTTTGGAAATACCAGTTCCCACAATAATACCAATCACAATAGATATCGTAATGGCAATTAATACCGCCACAATAATCATACCCACCAGTTTATTGGCATCTGAATACATTTCCATCTTAGGTGCTGTCAGAATTAAAATCATATCATTTGCCAGTGGATAATATACCATCTGTCTATTCTCATTCTGGTAAGAATAATCCTGTACCACGCCTTCCATTGCTGCATTAGTAAAGGATGCCACCACTGGTGTAAGTGTACTATGTAAATCAGTGAGTAATGTTCCCGCTTCTAAGTCTCTATGGAACATAATACTCCCCTGTCGGTTCGCCAGAAATGCACAGCCTGTCTCATAAATTGTTGTCGCTGCCACTTCCTCTGTCAGTTTCGAAAAATCAATATCCATTCCTACAACACCAATTGCAGTTCCATCCTCTGCAAATAACGGAATAATATAAGAAATCATATAGACATTAATGTTCTCGTTTAAATATGGCTCCATCCACATTGCAGCGCCATTCTGAATCGGAGCATAATACCAGCCAACATGTGCCATATCATTTTCGTCATACATAGAGAAATCCGTCGGTTCTAAAGCGACAAAGCTCTCTTCTGTAGAATTTCTGGATATAAAACATCCAGATGTAGGATTAGAATAAGCAGGATTATAACGAACATAAGCAGTAATTGCACCATCTGTGCGGATACTAAAATCAATAACGGACTTCATGATTTTCTCTGTAAATTCATCCGCATAAGCCTTATCCCCTACAAAGGAATTATAATCAAATCCCCTCATAATTTCATCCGACAACAAATTAACAGACTGTTCAATCCGCTCTATCGTTCCATTTAACTCCTTTGCAAGAATCTGATTCTTCATCTGCATTCTTTCCTGTGTATCACCACTTGCAAGACTTGCAGAATTTATCATTGCAAGACCTCCAATCAGTAATGAAGTAATCGTAGAGCATAAAATAATTCCCACAATAATCTTAGTTCGAATACTTTTCATGGTACCTTCTCCTCCTTATGCTGTAACATAGTACCATTTTACCATTTTTAAACTCTCACTGCAATTACTGTCTTACAAATTAAGCACAGAAAAAAGATGAATGTCTCCTTTTCAGCTGACATTCATCTTTTTCACTAATTTAACATCTTAATAATACTATTTACTGTAAATTCCCGCACTTCTGCTTCCGGTACTGCCACCATATCAGGGTTCGCAAGATACATGGAATATGCTATTACCTGGGATATAATGGCTACAGAACCATAATAATGATTCATCCGGCAAATCACACCTTCCTCTTCTCCTAAAACCAGTGCTTGTTCAATCATCTTATAAATAATTTCAACACCGGGACAGCGTTTTTTTAATTCCTGGCCCATTTTAGGAGAATGGATATCTTCCTTAAACATAATCGTAAAACCGGAATTATGTTTAAAATTGTCGGTCATCCATACCATTAATTTTTCTAACATATCCTTAAAACCGGATGCACTTTCTTCAATTTCTACCAAATGCGCAACCTGCTTTGCCAAATCATACTCTAATGCTGTAGCAATAAGTTCCTCTTTGCTGGAAAAATACTCATATGCTGTTCCTTTACCTATTCCTGCCCTTTGGGTAATCTCCGAGACACGAAGACTTCCCACATCCTTCCCTTCACCAAGAAGTTCCATCACCGCCTCATTCAGCGCAAGTACCTTCGGTGGATATTCTTTTTCCTGCCAAAGATTTACTATCATTATAATTCCTCCTCAACCATACTCTTATTGCTGTTAAATGCATCATAAATACATGGAACTACAAATAAGGTCAGCAATGTACCGTATACCAGACCACCCACTTCAACAATTGCCATTGGCTGCATCATTTCAGAACCTTCACCTAAGCCTAATGCCATGGTAGACATAGCAAGAATCGTAGTTAACGCAGTCATTAATACCGGACGAAGTCTTGTTTTTCCTGCTTCAACGATGGCTTCTTTCTTATCCATTCCTTCCCGACGGAGCTGATTCATGTAATCTACCAATACAATACCATTATTAACAATAATACCCGCTAACATAACAAATCCTATCATTGCTACGACACCTATCTCAAAACCGCTGAAATACAATGCGAAGAAACCGCCGGTAAATGCCAGTGGAATTGTAAACATAATAATAAAAGGCGAAAGCAGTGACTGGAACTGGGCAACCATAATCAGATAAATGAAAATAACCGCCAGCAAAAGCATCAGATATAACTGATTCATGGATTCGTTAATCATTTCATCCTCACCAGTCATTTTAATGGAATAACCTTCCGGTAAATCCAGTTTATTCAGTTCCTTTTGTATTTCATTACTTACTAATGTTACATTATGCTCTTCATCAATCCCTGCCGTCACGCTGATATATCTGGTCTGGGCATCACGGCTGATGGAATTCATGGAAAGTCCTTCTTTAAAATCTGCAATTGTGGTAAGTGTAACCTCTTCTTCATCCCCCGTAATCTTATCCGTATAGGTAAAGGTCAGTTCCTTGATATCTTCCAGGGTTACTTCTTCCTGCTCCTCTCCCTGTACATAAACCTGATAATCATTTAAGTCGGTTGAAATTGTTGTTGCAGATGTTTCGGATGCCATCTTCGCATATACAAGCTGGAACACCTGGGCAACCGTCATTCCATATTCTGCTGCCTTTTCTTTATCCACAGATATGGTAAAGGAAGCCGTTGTATTGTCTAATCCATCCTCAACATCAATTGTTCCTTCCGTATTTTCAACTACCTTCGCAACAACTCCTGCCAGTTCCTGTAATTTTTCTATATCACGACCTTTAATCTGAACTGTAATTCCACTTCCCATAAGGGCTGTCATATCAGAAGATGAATTATCCACCGTAACTGCGCACTCTAAATCAGAGGTAAGCTCCTCAATCTGTTTTTGAATTTCCGCAGTGGTAATGTCTGCCCCCTCTTCTAAAAGCAGATACATAGACACGCTATCACCAGAGCCGCCCATAAGAGATAATGAGCTGCCTCCCATCATTGCACCAATTGTTTCAATTCCTTCAATTGTTGAAACTCTTTCCACAACTTCATCTGCCATCGCAGTTAATTCTTCAAATTCTAATGTCTCATCTTCCTTTGGCCCCACAATTACGGAAATCTGTCCCGACTCCATATTCATATCCATAAAGGTCATACCTCTGGAAAAGGAAGCTGCCATACTAACCACCAGAAGTGCAATTGTTACAAGAAACACAATCGGTTTCCATTTCAATGCCAGACGCAGTAATTTCTCATATCCGGAAATTACTTTATCAAGAAATACCTGCTTTGTTTCTTTTGTCTTTTTTAAGGTGGTTGCTGCCATCATCGGAACAAAGGTCATTGCCACCACTAAACTTGCTGTCAGCGTAAATGCAATTGTCAGTGCAATATCAACAAACAGCTGTCTTGTAATTCCCTCGGTAAAAATAATCGGTGCAAATACGCAGACGGTTGTTAAGGTAGAACCAATAATGGCTCCTGTCACCTGACTTGCACCTTCTACTGCTGCTTTCCTTACTGAATAGCCTTCACTTCGGAAACGATAAATATTTTCGATAACAACAATTGAGTTATCCACCAGCATACCTATGCCTAGTGCAAGACCGGACAAGGAAATAATATTTAAAGATATTCCGCTAAAATACATCAATACAATTGCAAAAATTACACTTAGCGGAATGGAGCAGGCAATAACAATTGTCGGCCGGAAATCCTTTAAAAACAGGATTAACACAATAATTGCAAGGATTGCTCCAAGAATCATATTATCCATGACTGATTTCACAATCATATCAATATAAACTCCCTGATCCATCATTACAACAAATCGAAGATTTGGATTTTCTGCTTCTAAAGCTTCAAATTTTTCCAGCACACGGTCTGTTACATCTCCAGTGGAATATCCGGTCTGCTTCTCAATAGAAAACATAATGGCAGGGTTTCCATTTACCTTTGAATAGGATTCCCCTGAATTATCAAACATTGTAACAGTTGCAACATCCGATACCCGGATTGGGTCAATTCCATCCATTCCAAGATCAATTAAAATTGTGTTCTCTAATTCTTTCTGTGAAGTAATCTTATCACCTACACGTACCAGATACTGGTCTTTGCCTTCTCCCACATAGCCTGCCGGCATGGAAAAGTTCTGAGCCACCAAAAGATTTCCCAATGTATCTGCTGTTAAAATATTTGTTAAATCTGCTGATTCTTCTGCACTTTCCTTTGCCTGTTCAAGCTGGGCTTTCCCCAGTTCCACCTGACTTGCTGCCGCAACTAAATCAGCATAACCTTTGCTCATCTGCAAAACACTTGAAATCTTTGTTTCTTCGATTTTCAACATTGCATCACTAAGGGCTGTTTTTCCATCGGAAAGCTGTGTCTTAGCCGTATTCATTGTTGCAATTGCAGTATTCATTTCTACTACCTTTTCGCTTAAGGTAGAAATCAATCCCGGAAGCTCGTCAAAGGAATTTACGCTGATTCCCGCCTGTTCTAACATTTGCAGTGAAATTTCTGTCTGCAGCTGTTCCTCTAATGCACTAAGAATCTGTGTCATCGGATTTGCCGTACTTCCCTCATCATTTGTTGTTCCGGTACTTCCGCCTTCCGTACTATTGCTGCCTGTATCTCCAGCTTCTGTACTGCTTCCACTCTCTGTGCTGTCACTTTCTGTACTATTCTCTTCACTTGAGTTTCCGTTTTCTGTCTGCGCCTGCTGAATTAATGCCTGTATCTGAGCGATTGCCTCTTCCTGACTTATTTCGCCGCTCTGAGCCTGTTGTATCAATCCCTGAATCTGGGCAATAATACCTGTTGTGTCTTCTATTCCTGACTGCTGCAACAATGCCAGTATCTGGGCTAATAAGTCACTTCCCGCTCCGTCACTGCCAGTTCCTGGATTTCCTGTTTCCGTGCTAGTCGTTCCTTCTGATTCTGTACCTTCTGCTTCTATCCCATTCGTTCCTTCAGCTGCCGTACTTCCTGTTACTATCCCTCCGATACCATCCGGCAGTTTTATACTCTCACTTGCTTTTATCAAAGCCTGCACCTGTGCAAGAAGCTCCTCTCTTGCCCTGTCTGCCTCATCAATCGAGCTGTCTAATTGGACACGACTCTCTAAATAATTATTATAAACATCCTTTAATACAGGAATAGCTTTTTCTAATAATCCTTTCGTCTGCTCTAATGTTGAGAGACCTGTTTCTAACTGGGTTTCTCCCTTATAAAGTTCTAACTGTTGATTATTTACCTCGTTGTTCGCAGCACTCATAGAACCGGAAAGCTCATCCATTCCGTTCTCTAACTGCGATTTTCCGCTATTTATCTTATCTTCTGCGCTATTTAATTCTTCTTCAGCTTCTACAAACTGTTCATCTATTTTACTTAAAATCAACTCATTTAAAGCATCTATTTTATCCTGTTCCATGGTAACCTGAATATCTTCATCCAGTACTCCGGTTGCTGAAACAGAAGCTACTCCTTCTAAACTTTCCAATGTTGGAACAAGTTCATCCGTTATGTATGTTGACAATTCTCCCTGGTCTAGTCCCTCAACATCTGCTGATACCGTCATAACCGGAAGCATATCCGGGTCAATCTGCATAATCATTGGTGTTCCTGCCGTATCCGGAAAACTTCCGGTCAGCTGGTCTAATTTCTGCTGAATTTCGATAATCAGTGAATCCATATTCGTATCCTGCTCATATTCCATCGTTACCATGGAATAATTATCGTAAGAAGCAGAGGTTACATTCTTAATATTCGAAGTCGTTGCCATTGCTGCTTCTATCGGTGCAGTAACATCTGCCTCCACTTCCTCCGGGCTTGCCCCCATATCTGTTGTCACTACTATTACATAGGGCAGACTCATATCCGGCAATAAATCCGTTGTCATTCTGGTAAATGATACTACACCTAACACAATTACGAGTATAACACCTACCAGTATTGTATATGGCTTCTTTACACTAAATTTTGCAAACAAAACTTTTTCCTCCTGAAATATTCACTATCATGCATTTACACTTTTCCATTTTCCGACCGGACGGTCGGTCAGTAATCTAGATTCTACTCTCTTCTCTGCAAAAATCAATACTTTCGGATAGAATTTATACTTTTTTAATAAAGCATGAGCCAGAGAAACCGGAAATTACTGTCTGCTTTCTGCAATACATTTTTCCTGCTTCTCTGGCTCATTATTTTACAATTATTCTGTTAGTAACAAACGATTTCTTTTATCATAAATTCATCGCCGCTTACCATTTCAAATTTCTGACATCCGCATTCCGGACACTTACCGTCCTCTTCCAGCAGATTATACACATGGTTACATTCACGGCATCTTCCATTTCCCGGAATAATTTCTATTTCAAGCTCTGAACCTTCCAGAATGGTTTCATCTACTGCTGCCGGATAAAGCTGCTTCATATAACGTGGAATCATTGCGCTTAATTCTCCCACCTGAAGAACCAGCTTTTCAATTTTTGTTACATCATTTTCCTCAGCAACCTCTGTAACCTGTTTTACTACTTCCAGTAATACACCCAGTTCATGCATAAATCTTAACTCACCTTTCTTTGGGAAAGACTTTAGTTCTCTTTGTTACCACCGAATTTGTCTTTCAGTTTTGTAATGGCAATCTTACCCTGACGTTTTAACATTGTTTTAACAACAACCGGTTTCATATCAAGGAATTCCACACCTTCGCCATCGTATACTCTCTCTAAATGGATAGCATCAAATTTACATTTGGTTGTACACTGTCCACAGCCTACACACATATACTCGTCTACTACTGTAGCACCACATCCAAGACAACGGGCTGTTTCTGCTTTTACCTGTTCTTCGGTAAATACTCCACGATAATCTCTGTAGGTTTCTGTTGCCTTTGTCTCAAGCTTAATGTTTGCCGGACGTTCTCTGGAAGCTGTATCATATTCGCCTAACATTGCAGCCTCTTTATCCAGCTCTTTGTATTCACGGCGGTCACGACCATATACCAGTGACTGACCCGGCTGTACAAAACGGTGAAGAGAAATTGCTGCCTGTTTACCTGCTGCAATAGCATCAATTGCAAAACGTGGTCCAGTGTAAACATCACCACCTACGAAAATATCCGGTTCTGCTGTCTGATATGTAAGGGCATCTGCTTCTACTGTTCCGTTGCCTCTTAACACAACCTTAGAGCCTTTTAACATATCGCCCCATACGATTGCCTGACCAACAGAAAGCAATACATAATCTGCATCTAATGTAATTGTCTCATTCTCATCATACTGTGGATTGAATCTTCCATCTGCATCTTTTACAGATACACATTTCTTAAATTCAATGCCTGTTACCTTACCATTTTCTGTAAGAATACGTTTTGGACCCCAGCCACAGTTGATTACGATATTTTCTTCTTCTGCTTCTTCAACTTCATCTGCTGCTGCCGGCATTTCTGCTCTGCTCTCTAAGCATAACTGTGTAACAGATGTTGCACCGGCACGTACTGCTGTACGGGAAACGTCAATTGCTACGTTACCACCACCAACAACTACTACTTTGCCTTCGAAACGTTTTGTCTGGTCTCCGTTAATGGTTCTTAAGAAGTCGATACCACTGATAACGCCTTCTGCATCTTCTCCTTCGATACCAACCTTACGTCCACCCTGAGCACCAATTGCAAGATAGAATCCTTTAAAGCCCTGTGCTCTTAATTCATCTAATGTTACGTCTTTACCAACTTCAACACCAGTCTGGAATTTAACACCCATTGCTTTGATGATTTCGATTTCCGCATCTACGACATCTTTTTCCAAACGGAAGGATGGAATACCGTTTACAAGCATACCACCAAGTTTTTCCTGTTTATCAAATACTGTAATATCATAACCATCTAAGGCAAGATAGTATGCACAGGATAATCCGGCAGGACCTGCACCAACGATAGCAATCTTCTTATCACTATAATCATGACGTTTTCCCGGAATCACACGATTCTTAACGTCTAATTCAAGCTGTGCAACGAACTTCTTGATTTCATCAATTGCAATCGGTTCATCTACATTACCACGGGTACATGCATCTTCACAACGACGGTTACAGATACGTCCGCAAACAGCCGGTAATGGATTCTCTTTCTTAATTAATTCTAATGCTTCTGCATATCTTCCCTGAGCAGCAAGTTTTACATAACCCTGAACAGCGATGTGAGCTGGACAGGCTGTTTTACAAGGTGCTGTACCGGAATCAACAACGTTCTTACGATTCTCACGGTAATCCGGGTTCCAGTATTTCTCTTCCCATTTATAATTACGAGGTGTAACCTTTGTTGTAATATTTTCTACTACTGGTTTGGAAGAACATAACTTCTGTCCCATCTGTAATGCATTCACCGGACAGTTCTCCACACACTGACCACAAGCTACACATTTATCCTTTTCCACTCTTGCAACATAGTTAGAGCGAACCATATCGTTGTTTTTGAACATAGAAGCAGTACGCAGGGATAAACATCCACATCCACAGCAGTTACAGATGGCATGGGTCTTACCATTTCCGTCAATGTTCGGAATCTGGTGCATTAACCCGTTCTCTTCTGCTTTACGAATGATTTCGTAAGCTTCTTCTCTTGTAATCTGACGACCACGACCTGTTTTAATATAATATTCCGCAGCGTGTCCCATCTGGATACACATATCTTCTTTTAAATGTCCACAGCCTTCGCCCATTAATTCACGGTCTGTACGACAGGAACAGGCTGTAACAGTAAACACATCATTTTCTTCTAAATATTTGGATACTTCTTCATAAGAAGCAGCATGACTGTTTCCATCAATTGCTGACTGGATTGGAATAACACGCATCAAACCAACACCAACCGGGAAATTACCGGAGCTCTTTGGTCCACGAACACGACCATAAGCTTCCATTGCATATCCGATAATTGGATATTTCTCACAGTTATCTAAGTTATTTACAATAACTTCCATTGTACCCGGAATCCATGTCTCACCCCAGAATACATCTTTGCCAGTTGCTTTATCCGTATTCCAGAAAGCAGCTCCGTACATTGCCAGCTTCTTTAACTGTTCTTCTACATAATCTACCGGCTTATTCATTTCTGCTGCAATCTGTTCTGCAGTTTTCCAGTTCTTTTTGGTAATGCCAAGATGACAGCCCACTTCTGCCATTTCGCCATCAACACCTGCTTCTAAGATAACGTATTCTGGATCATCATAATTAAAGGAATCCTTATCACCCTTTTTACGCCCAAGATGATTTGCCAGTGCCATTACCTTTTCATCGTGTCTTCCTACATACCAGTCAGGAAACCACATTTTCGTTAATTCTCTCATTCTTCCCTCTCATTCTGTCACATAGTGACTTATCATTTTCTGGAAAATACAAGGATGGAATGTGTCTCCATACTTCAAAGTTAAGTACTATAGGTCACTCCTCAACTCCAGTAAAAATATTATTTTTGTGCCAACTTTTGTTCTGGTCATACCAGATATTGATAATATTTTAACACATATTGAGAATTTTATCAATAAGACAATGGCTTTTTTAGGGGATTTATGTACTATAATGTTGTTTTTTGTCATTTTGGTATGTGGTATGACCAGTTCTACTTTAACACTTTTATGTATTAGTTTGATACAATTCAAATATCTATCTGTGAAAACTTTCCATTCTAAAATAGTTTCCTAACTTCAGCAGAACATTTTTCTCAAAAACAAAAGCAGACTCTCTAAACACCTAAAACGTTAGACAAAACGCTAACAATTCATAGTTTTGTTCAAAAAGTCTGCTTTATCACTTCTTTACATATAATTATAATTATTCGTCGCTGCTTTCCTCATCTTCAACTGCTGCTGCTGTTCCTGATACCGTCGATGCAACAACTGCCGCAACAACAACGATACACAATAAAATAATAGCTGCCATAAAAACTAATAATCCGCCCTCTGTCATACATTCATCTCCTACTCTGTTGAATTATCCTGTACGCTCATAAAAAACGTCTTAGTACTAAATAACTATATCTAGTATAGCACATTCAATTTTTAATGAAAAGCACTATTTTTTATACATCCTCTAAAGCTTCAACTATTGCAGCAAAAAGAATGTATTAATTTGCGCTGACACTGCCTTCTTCTGCATCCAATTCTACAAATGCACTGGTTTTTAAAATATCAAGTGCTTTATGTGCATTAATTAATACCGGAATATCAAGACTTAAACCAACAATTGCAGCGTGACAGTTTGCATCTTTTGCTTCCACAATAATACCGGATGCCTGACGAATCTGTTCCATCATATCGTTACAGGTATCAGCAGCTACAATAATATCTCCCGGCTTAAATGCTTTTAAATCCTCTAAAGTACGGCATACACACAGGTTTCCGGATACTTTTTTCTTATTAATACCTGTTCCCTGTAAAAGAACATGTCCAACTACCTGTACTTTTACCATGTTTGTTGTTCCTGATAATCCAAGAGGCATTCCTGCTGTAATAACAACGATATCTCCCTTAGATACAATTCCGGCTGCTTCTGTTGCATCTACTGCATATTCGAATAATTCTTCTGCATTATCCTTTTCCTCTAACAGAATTGGCACAACTCCCCAGCTAAGTCCTGTCTGGCGATATACTTTTTCTGTCAGACATCCACATACGATTGGTGCACATGGACGATATTTAGATACCATACGTGCAGTACGTCCGGATTTTGTTACGGTAATGATTGCTGATGCATTTAAGTCAGCTGCCATTGTACAGGTTGCATGGGAAATTGCATTTGTCACATCCGGATTAGACAAGGTATAGCGCTGTCTGAATCTCTGCAAATAATTAATATCCTGCTCTGTACGAACTGCAATACGAACCATTGTCTTTAATGCTTCAATTGGATACATACCGGCAGCAGTTTCCCCGGAAAGCATAATTGCACTTGTTCCATCATAAATCGCATTGGCAACGTCTGTAGACTCTGCTCTTGTTGGTCTCGGATGCTTCATCATGGAATCTAACATCTGTGTTGCAGTAATTACTACCTTTCCTGCTTCGAAAACTTTTTTAATAATCAGCTTCTGCATAACAGGAACATCTTCTAATGGAATTTCAACACCCATGTCACCACGGGCAACCATAACACCATCTGCTACACGGATAATCTCATCGATATTCTGCACACCCTGCATATTTTCAATTTTAGCAATAATCTTGATATCTTCTCCGCCCTTTTCTTCTAAGATTCTGCGGATTTCCAGCACATCATCTGCAGTACGTACAAAGGATGCAGCAATAAAATCATAATCATTTTCGATACCAAAAAGAATATCACCATAATCTTTCTCACTGATATATGGCATAGAAAGTTCTACGTTTGGAACATTTACACCTTTTTTATTGGAGACAAAACCACCATTTAACACACGACATACAATGTCCATTGGTTTATTACCTTTCGCATCTGCCTTTGCACCGGAAACAGGTTTAATCTCAATTACTTCCATTCCAATCAAACCATCATCAATTAAAATGCGGTCTCCCGGCTTTACATCACTCGGAAGATTTTTATAGGTAATGGACACACGCTCTGCATTTCCTGAAATTTCCTCTGTTGTAAGTGTGAAAATCTGTCCGTTTTTTAATTCCACTTTGCCTTCTGCGAACTCCATCAGACGAATTTCCGGTCCCTTTGTATCTAACAATGCAGCAACCGGCTTTCTTAATTCCTCTCTCAGCTTACGAAGCATGTTTAAACGTCCTAACTGTTCTTCATGTGGTCCATGGGAAAAATTAAAACGTGCAACGTTCATCCCCTCTTCAATCAAACTTCTTAATACATTTTCATCATCTGTAGCTGGTCCTAACGTACAAATAATCTTTGTCTTTCTCAAAACTTTTTCCTCTACCTTCTGTTCACTTTTATTCATCATCATCATATTTTTCATCCTATTTCGTAATCATAGTTCCCATTCCGCCGCAAATGTTGTCGGAATCTTTATTTAAGTGGGTAATTAATACTGATTTAATTGCTGAATCTCCAATAAAATCAATTGCTGCCTGAATCTTAGGAAGCATATTACCTTCCCCAAACTGACCCTGGGCAATGTATTCTTTTGCTTCTGCGACTGTCATGGAAGATAATGCTTTTGCATCTTCTTTGCCGTAATTTAAATAAACTTTATCTACGCTTGTTAATATGATTAACATATCTGCGTCAAGTAATTCAGCCATTTTACCAGCCGCTAAATCTTTTTCAATTACAGCGCTTGCGCCCTTTAAGTGATTATCCTGGGAAAGTACCGGAATACCACCACCGCCACAGGCAACTACAATCTGGTCAGCATCACAAAGTGCTTTAATTGCATCAATTTCAACAATATCCATTGGCTTTGGTGCTGCTACAATACGTCTGTAACCATCTTCTACTTTTACAACGTGATTGCCCTTTTTCTCTTCTGCTTCTGCCTCTTCTTCTGTCATCACACGTCCCATAATCTTGCTTGGCTTATAGAATGCTTCATCATATGGGTCTACTACCACCTGTGTTAAAATCGTAGAAACAGTTTTATAAATTCCTTTATTTAAAAGTTCTGCACGAATTGCATTCTGCAAGTCGTAACCGATGTAACCCTGACTCATGGCAGAACATACAGACATCGGTGTTGCGGTATACTCTGGGTATAATCTGCAAAATTCATTCATGGCTGTGTGAATCATGCCTACCTGGGGACCATTACTGTGGGTAATTACCACCTGATAATCCTCCCGGATAAATTCTACAACGGCTTTGGCAGTGCGCTTTGTAGCTTCCTTCTGTTCCGGTAATGTTGTTCCAAGTGCTTCATGTCCAAGTGCAATTACAATTTTCTTCTTTTTCATATCTACTGCTCTCCTTCTTCAACCGCTTCCTGTGGAAGCACATAGGAATCAATTAACTCCCAGATTTCTTCCCGTCCCTGTTTCGTTTGTGCAGAAAAAGGAATAATAACAGTTCCCGGTTCAACCTTCAAGCCTTCTCTAATTGCTTTTACATGCTTCTGAATCTGACCACGACTGATTTTATCTGCTTTAGTAGCAATAATAATCGGTGCAAATCCCTGATGCACCATCCAGTCATACATCATTTTATCATTTGCAGATGGGTCATGGCGGATATCAATTAAAAGAAAGACCGCCTGCAGTTTCTTAGAGGTATGGAGATATTTTTCAATCATCTTTCCCCATTTCTCTTTTACAGACTGGGATGTCTTAGCATAACCATATCCCGGCAAATCCACAAGGTACATCGCATCATTGATATTGTAAAAATTGATGGTCTGGGTTTTTCCCGGCTGTGCCGAAGTTCTTGCTAAAGACTTACGATTCATCAATGCATTAATCAAGGATGACTTTCCTACGTTGGATTTTCCTGCAAATGCTACTTCATTATACATCGTATCCGGTATTTTACTTGTAACACCACAAACTATCTCTAAACTAACATTTTTTATTACCATAAATTACTCCTTCACAAATGCCACATCCAAAACTTCCTGCATCTGCTCCACTAAAATAATTTCCAGTCCTTTTTTAATTTCCATGGAAATCTCTTCTATGTCCTTTTCATTTTTCTTAGGAACACATACCGTTTTCATTCCGGCATTTTTAGCTGCAAGGAGCTTTTCCTTTAAGCCGCCGATTGGAAGAACTCGGCCACGCAGAGTAATCTCACCTGTCATCGCAACATCTGCGCGAACCGGCTTTTTCACAATCGCAGACAACATTGCTGTTGCCATTGTGATTCCTGCGGATGGACCGTCCTTTGGAACAGCGCCTTCCGGAATATGGATATGTATATCATTTTCCTGGAAAAATTTCTTTGGTATATTGTAGGCTTCACTAACAGAACGGATGTAACTGATACCTGCCTGGGCAGATTCTTTCATCACATCTCCTAACTGTCCCGTCAACTGGAACTCACCCTTTCCCGGCATAATATTCACTTCGATTTCAAGGGTATCTCCACCAACGCTGGTCCATGCCAGACCGCGCACAATACCGATTTCATCTGTCTCATTCTTAAGATCAAAGTTATATTTTGCCTTTCCAAGGTATTTCTCAAGATTCTGCTCTGTAACCTTAATCAGTTCTTTGTCGCCCTCATATATCTCCCGGGCCGCTTTACGGCAGATTTCGCCAAGCTTACGTTCTAAATTACGCACACCGGCTTCTCTTGTATGACCAGTAATAATTTTCGTAATTGCTTTGTTGCTGACAGTAAGCTGCCCTTTTTTTATACCATTGCGCTTCATCTGTTTGGAAAGCAGATGTTCCTTGGCAATATGGGCTTTTTCATTCTCTGTATAGCTGGAAACCTCAATCAGTTCCATACGATCTAAAAGTGGTCTTGGAATATCCTGCACAGAGTTTGCTGTCGCGATAAAAAGTACCTCGGACAAATCAATTGGAACTTCCACATAATGGTCACGGAATTTATTATTCTGTTCCGAATCTAATACTTCTAAAAGAGCAGAAGCTGTATCACCTTTATAATCACTGCTCATTTTATCAATCTCATCTAAAAGCATTAAAGGATTCTTCACACCTGCACTTTTTAAACCATTTACAATACGTCCCGGCATGGCACCTACATAGGTCTTTCTGTGTCCACGGATTTCTGCTTCATCCCGCACACCGCCAAGACAGATACGAACGTATTTTTTATCCAGTGCCTTCGCAACAGAACGGGCAATACTTGTTTTACCGGTTCCCGGTGGTCCTACCAGACAGATAATCGGACTCTCGCCCTTACTGGTTAGGTTGCGCACCGCTAAAAATTCTAACATACGCTCTTTTACTTTTTCCAATCCATAATGGTCTTCGTTTAAAATGCGTTCTGCATTTTTAAGGTCTTTATTATCCTTTGACTCTTTATTCCAAGGAAGTTCCAGTAAAGTTTCAATATATCCCCTCGTTACTGCACTCTCGGAAGAACTGGAGCTGATGCTCTTGAATCGCTCAATTTCTTTTTTAATTTTATTCTTTACTTCCTTATCAGCTTTTAAGTTTTTCAGGCTTTCTGTAAAACTGTCTGCATCTGATTCCGTGTGGTCTTCCCCTAATTCTTCCCGGATTACCTTCATCTGCTCCCGCATGATATATTCCTTCTGGTTTCTGTCCACGCGCTCTTTTACTTTTGCCTGAAATTCATTCTTAATCGCTGTAATATCAATTTCTTTTAACAGTAATGCTAATAATACCTCATAACGCTCTGTTAAAGATACTGCTTCTAAGATACGCTGTTTCTCTTCGTATCTGACTGGCAGGTTATTTGCTAACTGGTCCATCAGTTTTTCCAAATCAGTGATTTCGTTTAACTGACGGAATAAATCTTTTGTCGATTTCGGATTCACGGTCAAATACTTTCCGTAGGTCTCCTGTATGCTACGCACCATTGCTTTCTTTGCATCCTCTGACAATCCTTCCTCCACTTCTGAATCAAAGCGGACAATTTCTGCCAGAAGATATTCCTGATTCTCAAGAAAAGCGGACAATTCTGCCCGCTCTTTTCCTTCAACCAAAATGCGTACAATATTATTTTGTAATTTAATGACCTGCTTAACCTCAGCAATAATTCCAATTTTGTATAAGTCCTCTATGGCCGGTTCTTCCTGCTCCACATCACGCTGGGCTACCAGAAAAATCTTTTGCTCTGCCATCATGCTTTCTTCTACCGCTTTGATAGATTTTTCACGACTCACATCAAAATGGGCAATCATTCCCGGCAAAATCACCATCCCACGCAAAGCAACCGCAGGCATTTTCAAAATCATTGTATCCATTTTTATTTCCTCTGTTTAACTGTCTTTTTTCTATTATGCTTCAAGCTTTTTCAGTTCCTGCCCATCGACTGCAAGGCTTTCTTCAACCATTTCCCTTGTAATCTGGCATTTTGTAATGGACTCGTCTGACGGAATATGATACATCAAATCTAAAGTTGCAGCTTCCATAATTGCTCTTAAGCCTCGGGCTCCCGTTTTACGTTCTACTGCATTTTCCACAATTGCTTCTAATGCTTCATCATCAAAATCAAGGGCTACACCATCTAGCTCAAAAAGCTTCTTATACTGCTTTGTCAGCGCATTTTTCGGTTCTTTTAAAATACGAATCAAGGCTTCCTTATCCAGTAAATCCAGTGATACCGTTACTGGCACACGTCCAATAAATTCCGGTATCAATCCGAACTTCACAAAGTCCTGTGGTAATGCATGTTTTAATACATCTCCCACGTTATATTCATCCTTCGTCTTAACAATAGCATTAAAACCGATGGATTTCTGGTCAAGACGTGTCTCAATAATCTTCTCTAAGCCATCAAAAGCTCCACCACAAATAAATAAAATATTCGTGGTATCAATCTGAATCAGTTCCTGCTGCGGATGCTTTCTGCCACCCTGCGGTGGAACAGAAGCAACGGTTCCCTCTAAAATCTTAAGCAGTGCCTGCTGAACACCTTCACCGGAAACATCTCTTGTAATAGAAACATTTTCAGATTTCTTAGTAATCTTATCAATCTCATCGATATAAATAATACCGCGCTGTGCACGCTCTATATTATAATCTGCTGCCTGTATCAGCTTCAACAGAATGTTCTCAACATCTTCACCTACATAACCAGCCTCTGTTAAGGTTGTAGCATCTGCAATTGCAAATGGTACATTTAATATTCTTGCCATAGTCTGGGCAAGATATGTTTTACCGGAACCGGTAGGGCCAAGCATTAAAATATTGCTCTTCTGCAATTCCACATCCGAATCTGCCCCTGCCATAATTCTCTTATAATGATTATAAACAGCTACTGACAAAACCTTCTTTGCCTGTTCCTGACCAATTACGTATTCGTCCAGAAATGCTTTCATCTCTACCGGCTTAATCAGATTAATCTGTGCTGATTCATCTTCTTTCTTGCCATCAAAATCATCATTAATTAACTCTTCTTCAATAATCTCGGCACAAATGTCCACACACTCATCACAAATGTACGCCCCGTTAGGTCCGGCAATCAGCTTACGAACCATGTCCTGTGGTTTCCCACAAAAGGAGCAGCGGAATTTATCTTCATTTCTTCCTGCCATTTTTATTCTCCATATTTTCTATCATCATTTATCGTCTGACTATGTTCTCTGCGTTCACATAGTCAGACGCTCTTTTATATCCAAAAAACTTTCCGGATATTGGTGCCTGTTAACGGCTTGTAATTACATTATCAATTAAACCATATTCTTTTGCTTCTTCTGCTGACATATAGTAATCTCTCTCTGTATCAGCAGCGATTACATCAATTGGTTTTCCTGTATTTGCAGCTAAAATTTCATTTAACTTCTTCTTAGTTTTTAAAATATTCTCTGCTGCAATCTGAATCTCTGTTGCCTGACCTCTTGCTCCGCCGGATGGCTGGTGAATCATAATTTCTGCATTTGGAAGTGCAAGTCTCTTACCCTTTGTTCCGCCTGCTAAAAGAAATGCTCCCATACTTGCAGCCATTCCAAGACAGATGGTTTCAACATCACACTTAATGTACTGCATTGTATCATAAATTGCAAGTCCGGCTGTTACCATTCCACCTGGGGAATTGATATATAAATGAATATCTTTATTTGGGTCTTCGGATTCTAAGAAAAGTAACTGGGCAACAACAAGGCTTGCTGTTGTTTCGTTTACTTCTTCTCCTAAGAAAATAATTCTATCTTTTAATAATCTGGAGTAAATATCGTAATTACGTTCTCCTCTACTGGTCTGTTCAACGACATAAGGTACTAAGCTCATTTTTTATTCCTCCTGCTTTCTATATATTGAACTGTTCCTCTGTATCATACATTTGCTACAGATAAACTCAGTTTTTTGCATCGATACTCCTATTATCCCACAAACGCTGCTTTCTGGGAATAGGAAACTTCACGTTTATAAAAATTTTATTATCTGGTAACATCGCCTAAACTTCAAACAGACCGGCCCATTTTTGAGCCAGTCTGTAGTATTTTGCCTAAAGCAATTGATTATTCTTCTGTAGCTTCTTCTGCTTCTTTTTCTTTTTTAGTCTTTGCTTTTGCTCTTTCTTTTACGTTTTCCATGATAAGTTCAACTGCTTTTGTTACAGCTAAATCTCTCTTCATAGATTCTTTTTCAGCATCGCCCATAAATTCTTTTAACTTATCAGCTTCCATGCCGTACATGCCTGCCATCTTTTCGATTTCTGCATTTACTTCATCATCAGAAACTTCGATGTTTTCTTCTTTTGCAATCTGCTCTAATACAAGGCTGCTCTTAATACGTGTTTCAGCTTCCGGACGAACCTGTTCTTTTAATTTGTCAAGAGTCATGCCTGAGAACTGCATGTACTGTTCCATAGAAAGACCGCTCTGAGTAATTCTCTGTGCAAACTCATTAATCATGTTCTCGCACTGTGTCTCAATCATAGCTTCTGGAATTTCCATTGTGGATTTATCAATGATTTTCTTGATAGCTTCGTCTTCTTTTGTACGTTTTGCTTCCACTTCTTTGTTCGCTTCAAGCTGTTTTCTTAAGTCTTCTTTGTATTCAGCTAATGTATCAAATTCAGATACGTCCTGAGCAAATTCATCATTTAACTCTGGAGCAACAGCTGCTTTGATTTCATGGATTTTACATTTGAATACTGCTGCTTTACCAGCTAATTCTGGTGCATGGTATTCTGTTGGGAATGTAACGTTCACTTCTACTTCTTCCCCTGGGTTGTGACCTACTAACTGGTCTTCGAATGTATCGATGAAAGAGTGGGAACCGATTACTAAGGAATGGTTTTCTCCTTTACCGCCTTCGAATGCAACACCGTCTACGAATCCTTCGTAATCGATAACTGCTGTATCACCTTCAGCTACTGCTCTGTCTGTAACGGAAACAGTTCTGGAGTTTTTCTGTCTTTCAGCTTCAAGCGCTTCGTTTACTTCGTCATCAGATACTGTTGTATCAATCTTTGTTACCTGAACACCTTTGTATTTACCAAGTGTTACTTCTGGTCTTACTGCAACTTCTGCTGTGAAGATGAAAGGCTTACCAGCTTCAATCTGTACTACGTCAATTGTTGGACGGGATACGATATCTGCTTTGCTTTCTTCCATAGCCTGTGCATAATTATTCTGAATTAAGATGTTAGCAGCTTCTTCATAGAATACTGCTGCACCATACATTTTTTCAATCAT
>CAYMIS010000010.1:0-23737 GCA_964390485.1 uncultured Roseburia sp.
ACACAGCTGTTTGTTGTTCCTAAGTCAATACCGATAATTTTTCCCATGATTTTGTCCTCCTATTTTTAATTATCAAATGAAAAATCTGCTTTACTGATTAATTTGCTACTTTTACCATACTGTGTCTTACCACAGTATCACGATACATATAACCCTTCATAAGTTCTTCTGCAACTACATTGTCGCCAAGTTCCTCATCTTC
Organism: uncultured Roseburia sp.; assembly: GCA_964390485.1. Taxonomy (GTDB): domain Bacteria; phylum Bacillota; class Clostridia; order Lachnospirales; family Lachnospiraceae; genus Roseburia. The sequence continues at coordinate 203 of CAYMIS010000010.1, forward strand.
CACATGCATTACCGCATTATGGAAATCTGGATTAAATTCCTGACCAACTGCTTCGATTGATTTTACACCAACTTCTTCTAACGCTGCTACCATCTGCTTATATACTTTATCCATACCAACTACAAAAGCATCCTCTTTATCAGTTTCATCTACTGTGGTAAATCCGCGCTCAAAGTTATCAATCACCGGAAGAATTTTCTCAACGATGGTCTTTGCTCCCATGTCAAACATCTGTGCTTTTTCTTTTTCAGAACGTTTTCTGAAGTTTTCAAATTCTGCCATCTGACGTTTCAGACGGTCTGTTAATTCTTCAATCTGTTCGTCTTTTTTATCTTTTTTCTTTTTGAAAAAGCCTTTCTTTTCTTCTGTTTCTGCTTCTTCAGCACCTTCTGTTGTTTCTTCTGTATTTACTTCTTCCGAATCTGTTGTTTCTTCGTCAGTTGTTTCCTCTAAGTTTTCCTCTAAAGTTTCCTCTAAAGTTTCTTCTAAAATTTCTTCGTTATTTGTTTCCTGCATCCTCATGCCACCTTTCTATTTTTCCTCTTTTGGCTTATTCAACATACCATCTAAGGATTTTTTTAACGTTTTCAGATTATCCATTACTTTCTCATAATCCATACGTTTCGGTCCGACTATCCCTATCGTCCCCCGGACACCTTCGCCTAATTCATAGGTTGCGGTGACTACACTACAGTCCTTCATCGTCTGAATCGGGCTTTCATTTCCTATATAAACCTGAATCCCTGTATTTTCTTCGCTTAGCAGGTTTTCAGTTACCAGGCTTGCTAACTGTTGTTTTTCCTCGAAGGTAGAAATCAGCTCACTTGCTTTCTCTGCGGAATCAGATAACTCAGGATACTTGAACAAATTCGTTGTTCCACTGGTGTATACCCGGATATCTTCATCTGCGGTCATTGTTTCTGCCAAAGTATCAAGTACTTCACTAACAATGTCACTATGGATTCCTGCCTGTTCCTTTAACTTGGCAATCGTTCCTAAATTGATTTCCTCTAATGCTAATCCATTCAGATTAGAATTCAGAAGAAAATTCAATTTCAGCATTGTCTCATTATCAATGGTTTCTGATACAGATATTATCTTGTTCTTTACCATATTTCCCTGGGTAACGATAACCGCTAAAATCTGGTATTCATCCACATTGGAAAGCTGAATAAATTTCACTTTATTCCTCTGGTAAGTTGGCGCTGTTACCATCGTCGCATAATTGGTATTTGCGGCAAGGACTTTTGCAACCTGTTGTAATACCTGCTCCACTTTCTCTGTATGTTCGATAACAAACTGCTTCATCTCTTCCACTTCACGATTCTTATCCTCCATCAGATGGTCCACATAAAAGCGGTAACCCTTATCTGACGGAATTCGTCCGGCAGAAGTATGGGGCTGTAAAATATATCCCAATTCTTCTAAATCTGCCATCTCATTACGAATCGTTGCAGAACTTAGATTCAAATCACTATACTTGGAAATCGTTCTGGAACCCACCGGTTCGCCAGTCTCTAGGTAATTGCGGATGATAGCATTTAAAATTTTCGTTTTACGTTCGCCTAATTCAAATTCTTCCATTCACTCACTCCTATTTATTGGGGAGATTCTCTTGCAGTTACTATCTCTCTTTTGAATTATTAGCACTCAATTCTTAGGAGTGCTAACATCCATGTACTTAAGATAGCACCAACCATTTTCTTTGTCAACAATTATTATGCTTTTTTTATGAAAATTCTATAAATTAAGAAGAGACACAGCCCTAATTTTTCATTAAGACTGTGTCCCTGAACTTTATATTATCTGATTCTCTCATGAACCTTTATGACTTCATCCTTCATTCCTAAGAATATTTCCACAAGCAGTGGGTCAAAATCCCGTCCGCTTCCTTCTTTAATAATGTTAAAGCATTCCTCAAGAGGCAATGCCTCGCGATAACAGCGGTCTTCTGATACAGCATCAAACACATCTGCAATTGCCATAATTCGTGCACATAATGGAATCTCCTCTTCCTTCATTCCATATATGTAACCTTCTCCATTCCACTTCTCATGATGATAAGCAGCCATCTGGAATGCCATCTCTCTGTACTCATCATCTTTAATGCGTTCGAAGGTTTCATTAATAATCTTACCACCATTTTGAGCATGCAGCTTCATAATCTCAAATTCATCCTCCGTAAGTTTTCCCGGTTTATTGAGAATTGCATCCGGTACAGAAACCTTTCCTATATCATGCATCGGCGCTGCCATCTTTAAATTCTTAATATAATCTATGGTAAGCGTATCCTTATAATAGCCTCTTTCTTTCAGTTCCTTTGCCAGTAATTCTACATACTCGCTGGTTCTTCGGATATGTCCGCCTGTGTCTCCATCTCTTTTTTCAACAAGAGTCGCCAATCCCATCACCATCTCCTGATGATAATCAGAAAGTTCTTTGATTGTCGGATTCTCCTGATTCAGATAAATTCCAATAATAATAATTGCCACTCCAAGACTTGAAGTCAATGCTTCCGGTTCAAAAAGCTGATGTAAACTTAATAACACCTGCGTCAAAAGATAAATACTAATGCTTGAGCGTTTATGCCGTTCAATGTTTTTCCAGCCTCTGAAAAAGGTTATCCATGTAAAAACAAAGCACATGGCCACTGACACAAAACAGCTGTACACCGACACACCCATGGAATAATTCGTATGTTTTCCTTGTACAAATTCTAATTCATCAATATAAAATGCCGTAACCAGCATACATATAAGACATGGAGCATGAAGCAAAACTCCTATCACTTTGTTCTTTGGATATTTCTCACATCTTCGAAGTGTATATACATATATTAAATGAACAAAGGCTGTTACGTTCATCAGAAACAACATATGTAATATCCTGTTAAGACTGTCTGGTACCACCTCCAGATAATTTACGGTATGGGCTGTCACCCCATCGAATATAAGACTGGCAACGCCTACCCATAGCACCCCATCAAACAGATTTGGTTTATGCTTATCTTCAATTTCCCTGCAGCCTTTATAATAATTAAATATAATGTAAAGAACTATTACCAGACATCCTGCTTGTAATTTTAAATATGGCATCCTGTCACTCACTTTCTTCTTTTGCTAAAAAAAATCTACAACTATGAAGCTATCCAATTTTAGCAGAATTTCAAAAAATTTCAATACCTATCTTTAACATTATACACCGAAAGAAAAAAAATGCCTAGTATACAGCGAATTTTTCCTGCGAATTTCTTTCACTATATGCAAAATCTAAAAAAGCAGGAGACAAAAACAATGCACTTGTATACATGTTTTTATCTCCTGTTTTCATCCTACTGTTAACTCACCAGTTCCATTCGTTCTATCTGCATTCCATTGTCATATTTTAAAATCACTGCAACTGCTGTCCCGTCCCACTTATCGAAAAATGCTATCTGACACTTAAGCTTTAACACATTGTCTTCTTCAATAATTTCTGTCTGATATACACAACACTCACTGATGGTATCCGTGAAAATCTGCTGATACTCCTCAAACAGGTCGTCTGCAATATACATTTCATGGGAAAAAGCTGCTCCCTTACAGGTTACCTTGATAAAATTCGTTCCTGTCACCTCATAAGCAAATCTAAGCCCTTTTTCATAGCTGTCTTCTGACAGTGCAACAAGGGGCAGTTCCATTGGCTGATAGTCATTCTTCACCTTTTGAAAAACCTCTAATTCTCCAAACGCCATTGGATTGGTACTTGTATAATAGCTCATAGTAAAAACTATCTCATTTTCTCCATTTCCATCCAAATCCGCCGTCTGAATTACCGGTTCACCCTGATTTGAAAACTCCGGTGTAAGAGGGATTATGATTCCATTTCCCAGTTCAATACGATATTGGCAAAGGTAGGCTTCACTATCATAGGTTCGATATACTCTGTCAAGTAAGCCATCTTTGTCATAATCCTGATTTGCAAACTGCTCATAGCCAGACCATAAAATACATTCATCCAGATAACCGGTATAATCCCAAAAGCCGGAATGGGAAGCAATAACTGTGGCTACTTCCTCCAGTGGATATATAAACTTCTCTGCAAACTTCCAATTACCCGTCTCACTTAAAATCATAGGGTACTTAAGCTTTGCAATCTCATTACTTCCCACATGATAGCTTAATGTTACAACTGCCTCATTTTGTGCATCCTTCTGCTCTATTGTAATATCCCTTGTTTCTACCTCACACCAGTTTCCAATATAACCGGCAATACCATAAAGCATACCATTCTCTTCTTTAAATAATGGACAATATTCTACTTCCCTTGCCATCAATTCTTCCACAGTTTCCTGTTCAAAATAATTACTTAAATATGCTTCCAGCGTTGCCAGACTTGTAATTCCTTCCTGTTCAACAGCTGCATACATAAAGCCCTTCTCTTCTACCGGAAGTAATTCATAGTCAATCTGGTTTGTTCCAATTTCCCCATAAGAAGTAAACCAGGAATATGCCTCTTCTGCCTTTAGAAAATCCTCTGCTATTTTCATTTTATCTGCCGGATACTGCTTTGCGGCTTCTAAAATTGCAAGTTCCGCTTCCTGAGAATTTGACATATTGCGCATCAGCTCGGCCTTGGCAGCTTCTAACTCTGTATGCAATTCCTCCCAACGTTCCTGTGGTCTGCTATCTTCCGGTGTTTCTTCCAGCTTTGCTATTTCCAAAGAGATATCTGTAATCTTCTTTTTAAGATATTCCTGTGTTGACTGCTGTTCTTCTGTTTCTGCCGCTTCCTGAACTTTAAGTGCTATTTCTGTTTCATTCTTCTTCGTATTTTCTTCCAGATTTTCATTTGTTGGATTAGAAGCAGCTTCACTATCTAAACTCTGCTCTGTATCCTGGTCCTTTTCCTCAGCCAGCACACCGGTATCCGGCTCATTATCTGTTCCTTTTCCGCTGGTTAAGAAAAATGCTCCAAAGATAAGTACTACTGCAAATAGCAAAATACTGATAATCTGTTTCGGCTTTCTTCCATATAGTATGTGTTCGATTCTGCTTCTGGTATTTTTCTCACCAAAGCTTGTGGTAAGGGAAAAACCATTATTTTTCATTGCAAAATCCAGTAGTGTCTGGGAATAATGTTTTTTCTCTTCTAAGCCTTTATTCTTTAACACGCTTTCATCACAAAACATCTCCATATCCTTAGACATAAAGCGGTAAGCCAGCCATACGAATGGATTAAACCAGTGCACAATCAGCGCTGCGGTTGCCATAAACCGAACAAGGGGATCAAAATGCCGGATATGCATTCTTTCATGAGCAAGGATATCCTTTCGGCTATCTGCTGCTAAACCTGCCGGCAGTATTATTTTTGCAGGAAATCCCGGCATTACAAAGGGAATCTCTGTCTGCTCTGTTTCCCACACATCTGTTTCCGTTTTAACCGCTGTTCTTAAACGGCGGCGAAGTTTTATATACTGCTCCATATAAATCAGTGTAAATAAAAGCATCCCTGCTATCCAGCCAAGCATAAGAACTCTTTTCACTGTAAAATGAGACCTTAAAATACTTCCAATGCTTTTCTCTTCTCCCAAAGCAGCATCTGTTTCATAGGAATTAATAAAATATGCCCTTGACCCATTAGACACTATTATTCCCTGCTCTCCAATTATATCTGTTTCATAATCTCCTGCTTTTTCTGCCTTTGAAAGTCCTGCATCCGTTTCCTCCCCCACAGACTCATTCTGTAATTGGGAAGCTTCCGAAATATTTTGCAGCTCTAACACTGTATTTTCAACGAGTGTATAAGTTGATGCGCTGCTGATATCTGTCAGTGCTTCCCTTACTGAATACACTGGATTGGTAATAAAAGCAGGTACCAGCAGTTCCACAATCAATAGTATCCATAAAATATGTACATACATCTTCGGCAGTTTCCGTGTCAAATAACGGAAAATAAATATCATCCCTACAAAAACAATTCCCACAATACTATTTTGCAATACTACCTCAAACAGCTTCTCCATCTATTTCTCCTCCATTGCCTCGTTAATCAGTTTCTGGATATCTTCTGCTTCCTTCTTCGTAAGTGTTCTGTCCTGCAAAAAGGTTGCCACAAAGGCCGGAAGACTGCCCTTAAATTTCTTCTCCAAAAAGTCATTGCTTTCCTGCTTCTGAATCTCTTCTCTTGATACAAGACTTGTTACAATTGACTGCTCATTTTTTACAATCTCTTTTTCACTTAAGTTACGAATAACCGTAAAGGTCGTGGGCTTTTTCCAGCCCAGCTTTTCATTGCAGATTTTAACCAGTTCTGTAGATTTCACCGGTTCTGCATCCCAAAGAATGTCCATAAAACGATATTCACTTTCATTAATATGATAATCCATCGCGTTCTCCCCCTTTTTACAATAAAATTATTCTTATTGGTTTCTTCTCAATCAATCATCTCTAAAACACATTTGTTCCATAAAAAAGGTTTATAGTTTTAAACCTAATTCTAGTTTATAACTATAAACCTCCTTTGTCAATCACTTTTTTAATTTAGGGACGCAGCCTTTTTTTCAGAATTTAGGGACGTAGCCTTTTTTTCAAAATTTAGGCTACGTCCCCAGATTTCGAAATTTAGGCTGCGTCCCTAAATTTCATTATTCGTATCTTAAGGCATCGATTACTTCCATCTTCGAAGCCTTGTTTGCCGGGTAGTATCCGAAGAATACCCCGGTTAACATTGAGAAGAACAAGGATAAAAGAATCGCTTTTGGCGATGGATGCACTGACATAATGATATAGCCGGCATACTCTGCATACATATTCTGAATTACAAATTCTGCCAGTTTTCCAATCAGAAAGCCATTCAACATTCCGATGGCGATTCCAATGGCACCACCAATCAGACACAGTACAATCGCTTCAATTACAAACTGTAAACGAATGGTTCTCCTTTTCGCACCAAGAGCCATACGGACACCGATTTCTCTTGTACGCTCGGTAATAGATACCAGCATAATATTCATTACACCAACACCACCTACGATTAAGGAAATGGCCGCAATACCGGATACCGCAACTGTGATTACATTAATAACCGCATTGATTACGCCCATGTCAGACTGCATATTATAACAAAAAACATGATAATCTTCGTTTCTTGCATATTTTTCCTCGAAAAACTCTGTTACAAGCTGTGTGGTTTCTTCAATATCTGCCAGTGGATTTAGCAACAGGTTAAAATATTCATAGCCGCTTTGTTCTGTTCCTAACAGTTTAAAATTGGTCTGCAACGGAATAAATACAGTGGTGGAACGGTCTTTTTCCGGCACTGTGGTATCCACTCTTCCAAATAAGGCTGCATTATATTCGTAAACACCAACAATTGTAAAATCGTATACACTGCCATCATGATTCGTAAAAGATATTCTTTCTCCAATCGGGTCTTTCTCCCCGAAATAATTTTTTGCCATAGTATCTGCCACTATACAGACATTTTTCATCTCTTCATTATCCCTTGCGGTCAGATTTCTTCCTGCATACATATCCACCTTCATATACTCAATGTATTCTGCTGTCATTCCCTGTACAGATACATTGGCATATACATCAACACTCTCATAAATCTGTCCATCTCCAAGATAACTGCTGGCGGCAATTCCTGTCACATGCTCCGGATATGTTTCTAACAGTTCATCAATCATTTCCTGAGTCACATAATCTTCCTGCTCTAATTCCGGATGAACCCAGGTATCCCAATCCTCATCATCCTCCGGGTAACGAGCCTCTAAATAAACAGAAATCGTATTTCCACCTAAAGAATTTAAGGTCGATGTCAAGGTTGACTGAATCGAGCTTCCAATTGTCGTAATCGTAATTACGGCACTAATACCGATAATAATTCCAAGCATTGTCAGAATAGAACGCATTTTATTACTGAAAATGCTGGTGACAGCCTCTTTAATATTTTCCAAAAACATTAGCTCTCACCTCCATTATCTGCTACGATGTCACCGTCAAAAAGTGTAACAATACGGCTTGTTTCCCGAGCCAGTTCCTGGGAATGGGTAATTAAAACAATCGTTTTTCCCTGTTCCTCGTGAAGCTTATGGAATAAATCCATAACCATATGTCCTGTTTTAGAATCTAACGCTCCCGTTGGTTCATCTGCTAAAATAATTGCAGGGTCATTTATCATTGCCCTTGCAATGGCAACACGCTGCTTCTGTCCACCAGAAAGCTCATTCGGACGGTGGGATGCCCGCTCTTCCATCCCAACCATGCGAAGCATTTCCATTGCCCGCTCTTTTTGATTTTTCTCCCGCTCTTCACTGTACATTAACGGAACCATTACATTTTTTAATGCATTTGCCCTTGGAAGCAGGTTAAAGTTCTGAAATACAAATCCGATTCTTTTATTTCGGATGGCACTTCGCAGCTCATCCCCCATCTGATTTACATCCTGCCCCTCTAAAAAATAACTTCCTTCTGTCTGTCGGTCTAATACGCCTATAATATTCATTAAGGTACTTTTTCCGGAACCGGATTCTCCAACAATGGAAACGAATTCTCCCTTTTGTACCTCTAAATTAATTCCATGGAGGATTTCGAGTTCATTAGGCTTTCCGACATAATATCTTTTTACAATATTTTCCATTCGAATTACTGGTTCACTCACTATTCTGCCTCCACTGCTGTATCATTCATTAAACCTAAATCCTGTTCCGAATACATCTGCTCCGGAACAAAGGTCTGACCTTCTGCCACGCTATTGGTATAGTCGTAGATTAACTGTTCACCTTCCTTTAAATCACCACCTGTGATTTCTGTATAGTAATCCACCTCTTCCCCAATTTCAACATTTCTGCGGACTGCCATTACTGTTCCATCCTCCTGTTTTTCAGCTACAAGAACAAAATGCCCTCCAGCTTCATCTATCTGGATTAAATCATATGGTACCGCTAATACATTTGCTTTTTCCTGTAAAACAATTCTTGCTTTTGCAGTCATTCCTACCAGAAGCTCTGTATTATCAATTGCAATCTCTGCAGAATAGCCGGCAGCTGTATTTACCTCGTTCATATTTACAGACTGGTTTTTCACTCTGACAACTCTTGTAATTGTTCCTGAAATTTCCTCATCCCCGGTTGCTTCTGTGGTTATCACAGCCTTCATGCCTTCTTCTAATTTTAAGATATCTGCCTCTTCTACATTTACAATTACTTTCATCTTGCTGGTATTTTCAATCGTAATCATTGTCTGACCAGCAACATAATTATCACCAACCGACACATTCACCGCTGTTACTACACCACCACATGGTGCCACTAAGCTGCAGTCTGCTAATTGTTTTTGTAAATTTTCAAGCTGGTTTTTTAATTCGTCACGGCCATCGGACTGATAGGCTGACATATTTACCGTATTCTGGGCTGCCGCAACGCTTCTGTTTGTGCTTGTTAAAGTATCCTCATAGCTTTCCTTTGCAGACTTTAACGCAGCTTCTGTTGCTTCCACCGAGGCTTTGTAAGACTCTAAGCGTGCTTCATGACCTGCAATGGAAGTCTCTAATGTGGTACATTCTTCTAAGATTTTCTTATATTTATCAGAAGTCTTTTCTAATTTTTCCAAGCTTTTCTGCGCTTTTGAAAGCTTTTCCTTCTTTTCACTGATTTCTTTCTCCGTTTTAGAAATATCTGCCTGCAGGTTATCATATTCAGACTGAGCTTCATCAATAGATTCCTGTAATCTGGAAAGCACTTTACTCTGGTCCTCCTGAGCCTCACTTAAACTTTGATTCAACTGTGATGTTTCATTCTGGGCCAGTGCTCCGGCATTCGAAATATCCTTTTCTAAATCTGCCACCTGCTCTGTTAATTCCGCAGTATCTAAGGTAACTAATGGTGTTCCTTCTTCTACCATATCCCCCACCTGTACATTTACTGCCGTTACCTCAGCAGAAGCCACTGACATCACATTTGTTTTGCTTTCCCCGGATACCGTTCCATTCAATGAAATAGATTCTGACAAATCCCTATATTGTACCGGTTCAATCTGTACCGCATTGGAAATCATTTCCACCTGTTCTCCTACATTTTTCAATGCAGAGCAGCTTGCCACTACCGCAAGCAGGGCAACTACACCTACTGCAATACAAATCTTTCCTTTTTTCTTTGGCTTTGCGCCTGATACCACTTCACTTTTTTTCATTCTCTTTCCCTCACTCATGTTGTTTTCTTCCTGTACACCCCTTTGGAGTAGTTTCTGAATATCATATTTCACATACCTAAATAACATTTCAAATATGACCCAGAAAAAATTTTAACACATTAACTTCTCAAAATCTTTGTTTTAAGCAAACCTTAAGAATTCTTTCGATTTCCTAAAGCTTTTGTATTATTGTATCATTGTAATAGTACAGTATATCTTTCTAGCTGTCAATAAAAAACAGGAATATTTTTCCAAAAGCATAACGTAATACTGTTGTAGAAAATGTCGTATTTATCATACAATAAAGGAGCAGCAGAAAGATTTGATTATCCTTCAACTGCTCCCTTGTCAAATTTCTCCATGTTCCTTTTGCTTCTGCTCTTTAAAATAAGTCATCATTTCTCTTGTCAGACTTAACTTCTCTTTATCTTCCAAAATATCATGATAGTCAATCCACTCTGCCACCGATAGTTCCTCTTCATCCAGCGTAATTTCTGCATCATCATCCAGTTCACAGAAATATCCTAATAAAAGGTTGCTGTCAAAGCCCCAGGGCTGGCTTTTATAATAATGAATGTTTTTCACACGAAGACCAACCTCTTCCATAACCTCTCTGGCAACGGTTTCTTCTGCCGTCTCTCCAATTTCTGTAAACCCTGCGATTAAGGCATAACGCTTATATTCCCGGTCTGCATATTTTGTCATTAGAATTTTATCTCCATCTGTCACACCGACAATTACCGCCGGAGCAATCTTTGGAAATACCATGTTTTTACAGGCAGAACAGGATAACATGCGCTGTTTCCCATCATGAAAAAGCTTCGCCCCGCATCTGCCACAAAAACAATTATCACGATACCAGACATACAAATGCCATGCGGTCGCGGCAGCAAATACCCTTTCCTTTGGCAACTGTTGACGGATTTCAAACATTCTAAGGTAAGAAAAACCCTCAATTATAAGTTTCTGTTCAGATACCAATAAAAAATAATCCTCATCATTGATGGAAAACAAATATCTATATTCCGTCACTCCACTTTCTTCTATATTATAGTGTTCCTGTACCTCTTTATAGGTTGGAAATTCGATGTCACCACCAAGTCGGCAATACACACTTCCCTCAAAAAAACTCATCACCTTTGCATTTTCTGTAATTTGTTTATTCTGATACTGATTGTTAAGTCGTTTCGGTAAGATATCCTGTATCATTTTTTGCTCCTTATCTATTATTTTTCGCTATTCTAATTTGTTTTTTAAAGTTTTTATCCGTATTTTTTATTGTAATGCAAATACAGTGTTCATACAATATGTGTATTATTTTTATTTCTAGGTATACCGGAAATTCTTTCGTTTGTTTCACTATATAAAACTAGAAATTTCTTGAAAATTATCCAAAATATGATAAACTAAATTTTGTATCTATAAATTAATAAAAAGGGAGAGTTTATTATGATGAGTAAGATGAAGAACCTGCTTGCAGGTGCACTAATGGCATTTGCCATTCTTCTGCTTCCACAGACAATTCAGGCAGCAGAAACCATTTCTGTAACTACTGTTAATGACATCACAGATGTCAAGGATGTAACCAGTACGGATTACCAGGTGGGAACTGGTGAGTACAGCAATCTGGTAAAATTCACATTAAGTAAACCAGCATATGTGTATGTATCCGCATATTCTACTGTTTGTAGTGAGGGATTTTCTATTGGTGGAAACATGAGTCAGTTTGCCGTATACTCTGATGCCAACTGTTCAAACCTTGTAACAGGAGATACCGTAGAAGATGTAAATGCTTATGAGCGAGTTTCTAAATATTTATGTTTAGATGCCGGTAATTATTGGATTCAGTTTAAAAAAGATGACAAAGATTTAGATAAATATATCGAAAACGGTTATGGTGAATTCCGTCTTTCTGTTGCAGCAGAATATCTTAGTGTGACCGGTTCACAGAATGGCTCCTGGAAACGTGCGAAAAAGATTTCTACAGACAAAGATATTACAGGATTCTTAAGCAGCAATACAAGAACAAGCTGGTTTAAGTTCACTGTTGGAAGCAACACAACTGCCCAGTTAAGATTATGCTTGGAAAATCCTCTGGGAGAAGCAATCCATCCTTCTTCTGAAGTTGGTGTTACTGTATATCGTTCCAACAAGTCCATTATTGAACGTTTAGATATTAGCGATGCATATTATGATGCTGTATATTCTAATACATTGTCCCTTACAAAGGGCACCTATTATATTGGAATTACTGGTGATTCTAATTACGGCCGTTGGGATGAAACAAAGCTTGTAAAAAATGACACTAACTCTATGGGCGTGGTAAGCTTTAGAATTACCACTGTTAAAAAAGGAACTGTTTCAAAAGTAGCAAATGTAAAAGGTAAAAAAGCTAAAGTTACTTTCAAAGCAGTAAGCGGTGCAAAAGGCTACGAAGTTCAGTATAGCACAAATAAAAACTTTAAAAATGCGAAAGTAAAAACAGCCGGTGCGAAAGCTACAAACGTAACTATTAAGAGTCTTACAAAAAACAAGAACTACTATTTCCGTGTCAGAGCCTTCAAATATGATGCCGACGGCAATAAGGTATATGGCGACTGGAGTAATTCTAAGAGCGTTAAAATTAAAAAATAATATTACATAAAGGGGCTTGTCATTTGACAAGCCCCGCATTATTATAAGGATTCTCTATTCATATTTTTACGGTATTCTGATGGGGATACGCCACAGGTAGCTTTAAATATTTTCATAAAATGTTTTTCATTATCGTACCCCACCCTCTGACTGATTTCAATAATCTTCCTGTCCGTCTCTGCCAAAAGTTTTTTTGCCTCCTTCATACGGATATCCTTTAGAAAATTCACAAAATTGCTTCCTGTATACTGTTTAAAGGAGTAAGAAAACAGGGAATAGTTCATAGAAATATGGTTAGAAACCACTGCCATATTTAAGTCACTGGCATAATTTTTCTCAATATATTCTACTGCCTGCTGCATCTTCTGACTGTTCTTATTTGCATCAAAATGACTATTAATGGCTTCATGAAGCTGCATTACAAAATCCATCAGCTTTTCTTCATATACATCAATACAGTTTTCTTTCCATAATAATCTGCATTCTGCTAACAGCGTCGTCAAATTCCCTATGGAATTGCGATAGATTTTTTCTGCCTCATCTAAAAATTCTAACACAGAAGCTTCAAACTTTACTGCCGGAATACGTCCATTTTTTGTTTCGAAAAACAATTGCTGAAAGCATTTCTCTAATTCCTCTGTGTGTTCTGTCCCAAGTAATTGTACCCGCTTAAGCCCTTCCGGTGCCTCCGTTAATCTTGCTGCTTCCATCAAAAGCCCTTCCGGTATATGTTCCATAGGCATATCTGCAAAAACCCATGCCTTGTTACGCACAAAGGCTGTTTTTCGCATCTTAAAGCTTTCCTGATATGCTTCTCTTAATTCTCTTATCCCCTTATGAGACCTGCTGATTCCCACATATCCTCCCTGCAATTCATGTTTCAAAAGAGCCTCTGTTTTTTCCTCCGGGACAATAAAAATGTCACTTTCTCCGATACTATCTAATAAGATATAGTTTTCCTCCGAAAATTGCTCCCTTTTCCTACTATTCTGGCAGCATACCCGATAACTATCTTGATAGAAGTGGTCGGCATACTGCTTTTCTATCGTTTCCACTTCCTCATTTGTCACATGCTTTGAAAGCATCAGATGTTTCATCTGCTGATATCCAATTTTTTGATGAATAGTTGCTCTTTCTTTTTTCTCCTCTAATTCTTCATTCAGTTTTGTTAATATTTCTACAATCTTTTCTCTTTCAATCGGCTTTAAAATATACTCCCGCACTCCATTTCTTAACATCTCCACCGCATAGGAAAAATCATCATAGCCACTGATTGCCACCGTAAGAGGAATATGCTCGCACTCCTGCATTCTATGTATCAGTTCAATGCCATCCATCTTTGGCATACGGATATCGGTAAACATTACATCTATTTCTTGTTCCCGGATAATTTCTAATGCCATTTCCCCATTGCCGCATTCCATAATCACTTCCACCGGAACACCACTTCTTTGAATCATTGTTTTGATTCCCTGACGAATTAATTTTTCATCTTCTACAATTAATACTGTTTTCATAGCTTCCCCTTTATTCACCCACAGTTTCTCTTTTGTTATTCTCCGGTGAAAATTCCGGATGTGTCACAGGTATTCTTACCATAATTTTGGTATAACATCCTAATTTGGATGCAATTTCTATTCCATAGTTTTCACCAAAGGCAATATGGATGCGGTCCTGTACATTCTTTAATCCGATTCCATTTCCAGAACCGCCATTCGAATCAATCTCTCCGGCAATTTTCATCCGAAGTTCTTCTACTTCCTTCTCTGTCATGCCTTTTCCTGCATCGGTTATTTCAATAACACAATCCTCTCCCTCTTGAAAACCTTTGATATAGATATTTGTATCCTCTGCCATCTGCTCAATTCCATGATAAATTGCATTTTCGACAATTGGCTGCAGTGACAGCTTTGGTATCTCCTGCTTTAATATCATTTCCGGCAGATTCAGAGAAAGATAAATTTCATAATCAAAACGTAAATTGATTAATGCCATATAATTTTTGATATATTCAATTTCCTGTTCTACAATTACATTCCCGGAAACCCACTTCATACTATAGCGAAGTAATTTCCCCAGAGAAGTAACTGCGTCAGAAATCGCATATTCTTCATCAATTTCTGCCATCATTTTAATGGATTCTAAGACGTTATAAATAAAATGGGCATTAATCTGATTCTGCAGCGCACGAATTTCTGAATTTTTCATCAGCATTTCTCGCTTTAAGTTATCCTCCATCAGCTGCTTTATCCGCTCTAACATCTTATTTATCTGGCTTCCCAATTCACCCATTTCGTCTTTTCCGCAGTTTTCAATGACGACATTCAAATCCCCTTTCTGCACTTTGCGGATAGACTTTAATATCTCATAAAACTGCCGCAGCAAATGACGCACAATCTGGTTGATGAAAAGTGCTAAGACTCCCATAAATAAAAGCATTACCATGCAAAATACATTTCGCACGTTATATACCCGCTGCACATTTTCTGTAATATCTTTCACACAAATCAATGTTCCGGAAAGCTCATTTACTGTCATGTAGGATACTACCAGATTTCTTTTTTCCACAATCATATATGTAGTCTGTATTTCTTCTTCCGCGTGACGTTTCCCTATAATCTGCTCTACCAGAGAATCTTCTACTTTATCGCTATTTTCTCCGAAATATTTTTCTCCTGAATCTGTATAAAAAAAACTCCACTCCTGCTCCATCTGCTCATATAGACTTGGAAACATATTTTCCATTGTCATGGCAGCTTCTACTGTACCAATCTGTCCATACTCCCGATGATAAATCGGGGTTACAAGGGAAAGTATCTTTCTATTCTGATCCATGGTATAGGCAGAAAAAATATTATCTGTGTAACTATAATTCCAGCCGATATATGTTTCTTTTCCTGCCCAATCCTGCTTTTCCATACGATCTACCTGATAAAGAATCGGCATCATTTCCTGAACATTATTATTGGCAGCATAAACCCGCACCCCATACAAAAGGGGATTATTATTTACCAGTCGCTCTAAGGAAGCCACATTATAATCTTTAAATTCCAGCCACTCCTCTGTCGTTATTTCTTCCTGGGCACAAGCAGCCTCTAATATTTCCAGCAAAGCTTCATCACTCAAAAAAAACTGGGTAGACATATTAATCGAATCTATTCTTGTGGCAATCGAATCCTGATTACGTTTCATGGTATATTCCATATAATTAAGATTCTCATCAACGACATTTCGTTCCATAATATAAAACAAAATTCCGGCTAATATTCCGATAGGAATAATCGTAAAAAGAATAATTACAAGGGTGAACTTTCTATTTAGTTTCTGATTTTGAAAAATCTCACTGATTTTTTTCATTTATTCGATTCCTAACTTTTCCTTTGTCTCAATCATATAACGGGTCTGTTCTTCTAACACCTGCTCATAGCCTAGTTTTTCCCGCTCTATTAAGTATTCTGAAAAAACCAGGTCAAACTCCTCCTCTGTAGGAGCAAGTAATAATTTAGGCAATGTCTCACTCCAGAGACCAAGCACCTGATTAAAAGGCTCTGCCCATTCTGATTCCGCCGGAAGCCAGATGTCATAATGACCATTATAAGTTGCATAGCGGTAGGACCACTGCTTTAACGGTTCAATTGCTTCTGAGGCCTCCGGTTCCCATTGCAGCTGCATTACATTGTCCTGCAGCATCCAGTAAGCATCGTCTGCACCATAAAGCTTATCATAGGTAACCCGGTCAGTATCCAGTAATTGTTTTACTTCCTCCTTTAACACCGGTTTCCCATTTACCATATCATAGGTTTCTCCTTCCACCCCAAGATAGGTTATCATCTGGCCATGCTCACTCATCAGATAATTCATAAATGCAATTGCCCGCTTTGGGTTTTTACAATTTTTTGATATCATTGTCACTGTCCAGCCGCTAACCCCTGTTGTAGTAAGGGTTGGATTTTGTCCATTCTCATTTCTTGGTCCCTCTACTGCAATATAAATACTGTCGGGATTTTTTTCGTATAAAGCTTTCTGTTGGGAAAGCATGTCAGTATATTGATAAATCATGCAAAAATATCTTCCTTCTGAGAGTTTCTCCTCCATCTGGGTTCTGGTATCCACAAAAATATCATTTGCCAGATATCCTTCCTCTCCTAATTCCCGGAACATTTTCAACCATTTGATATATTCTTCGTCCGTATATCGGTCGTACATTTTTCCATCCTTTTCCCAGGGAATTGCAAGAAAATTCATCAGATATTTATCAAAGGACACATTTCCTTCTTCGTTAAAAACATGGGAGCCTACCGGAATAAGCGGCTTACCATCTATTTGTGGATACATTTCCGCTGCTTTTTTCACAGCCTCCTTAAAGCCCTCCGGTGTAGTCATATCCGGACTTCCTATTGCCTCATAAATATCTTTTCTTACAAGAAAGGTCTGATTCGAACCAATCTTCTCATTCTCCTTAAAGTCCTGAGGAGAAATAGCAGAATTTGGATATGCATAAATATTGCCATCTTCTTTGGTGTACCAGTTTACTGCCGCTTCATCTGTTACCTCCCAGAAATATGGGTCATATTCATCTGCCAGTTCATTTAAGGCATATACCATATCCTTATGTATCATTTCATCAATCTGAGGTTCCCAATAACCTAATGTTATTAAATCCGGCAGACTATCCGATGCAATAAGAGAATTTAATTTCTCCACTTCATTACCAATGGCAGTAATAAAGTTAATATGAACTCCGGTTTCCTCTGTAATTGTTTTAGACACCAGATTTTCTCCCCAGGGAGTTGCAAACCAGGAATAATTCACATACCAGTCTAAAGTTATTTCCTCTTTGGCATATTCCTGCCATGCATAAACTTCCTCTTCTCCGTTTTTGCCTATACTATTGTCTTCATTTCCATTATCCGTTTCTTTCCCTTTTACTCCGGTATTACTCTGCCAAGCTTTTTCGCTACAGGCTGTTGTCTGCAGTAAAAATGACACTGCCAGAACCATTGCTGCACTTTGTTTTAGCCATGTCTTTTTTATCATAAAAACTGCCCCTTTATCTTTTATTTTTTTCATACTTATTATAGCACTTTATAACTTAGTTTCCTATATTTCCCATAATTCTTCTTTCGAATACAGTCACTATATCCTTTCTCTTTTCTTATGTTTCTGCCAAAGGTCTGCCAGCTCCTTCAACTGCTGTTCTGACAATTCTGAAATCGGCGAGTTTCCATCATTTGTATCTTTATTTTCTACAATTAAAACAATTCCCTCCTCGTCCAGAATGTGATTATGCCAGAACCCCTTTTTCACATTATAAACTTTATATTTTTCTAATTTCTGTACATTGATATTTGCAGGTTTTCCCCCATTTCCCGCTGTAAGTAATGTACAATTTCCACGTATCAGCACAAATACCTCATCTGTAAGTTCATGTTTTTGCATGCTTTGAATCTTTGGCAAAGTTGTATTTTCACAATACGCCAATACTGCCACTCTCCATCCATCATAATCCACCAATGGCTCATAATCTGTTGTTGGAAAATCTGTAATTTCAATTGCCGTCTGTTTCATATCATTTTGCACTCCCTTCTTTAACGTTTCCATCAACGCACCTAAGAGGCTACCATTTTTGATAGCCCCTTAGATACGTCAGTTATTCTTTTACTGCTCCAGCAGAAATACTGCTGATAATATATTTAGAGAAAAATGAAAAAACTAAAAGGATTGGAATAATTGAAATGGCAACTGCCAGATAAATTGCTCCCTGATTTGCGGTAATATCTGTAGATGCCCGCAGTGTTGCCATCATCACCGGCAGTGTAAACTTCTCCTTTTTATTCAGAAGAATCATCGGCATCAGGTAATTGTTCCAGTTTCCAATGAATGCCATAATTCCCATCGTTGCAAGTCACCTAAGAGGCTACCATTTTTGATAGCCCCTTAGATACGTCAGTTATTCTTTTACTGCTCCAGCAGAAATACTGCTGATAATATATTTAGAGAAAAATGAAAAAACTAAAAGGATTGGAATAATTGAAATGGCAACTGCCAGATAAATTGCTCCCTGATTTGCGGTAATATCTGTAGATGCCCGCAGTGTTGCCATCATCACCGGCAGTGTAAACTTCTCCTTTTTATTCAGAAGAATCATCGGCATCAGGTAATTGTTCCAGTTTCCAATGAATGCCATAATTCCCATCGTTGCAAGTCCCGGAGCCATAATCGGCAGACCAATTCTGTGAAAAGAATAAATTTCACTTGCTCCGTCAATTCTGGCAGCCTCAATCAAAGATGGAGGCAATGCAGATATTACATACTGTCTTAAGAAAAAGACGGTTCCCGGTGCTGCTATTGCCGGAACAATTAATGGTATATATGTATTTACCAAATGTAACTTTGTACACAAATTGTAAAAGCCAATCAATCCAAGCTGTCCCGGAATCATCATAAATATTAAAATTGTGATAAATAATGTCTTACTTCCTTTGAACTTATACATTGCAAGTGCATATGCTGTCAAAGCGGAAAAATATGCTGTTAATAATGTGGCAGGAACTCCTACTTTTAAACTATTTAACATTCCCTGAAACAGGTTAAAATATTCAAATACCGTATTCCAGTTTTCTTTTAAATTTGAGCCCGGAATCAATGTAAATGAAGTTGCTATCTCACTTCCACTTCTGGTGGCATTTACCATCATTAATAAGAATGGCATTAAGCAGGCCAATCCCAAAAGGATTAAGAAGATATATAGAATTGTCTTTTTTATTTTATATCCAACAGTATTCATTCTTAATCCTCCTTTCTGTTAAATAATTTTAACTGTATCAATGATACAACTAAAATAATTAAGAATAAGGCATAGGCAACTGCTGATGCATATCCCGTCTGGGTTGTTCCTGTTGTAAATCCAAATTTATACATATACATTACAACCGTCTGTACTGAATTGTAAGATGCACTAGCCGGATTTGACATCAGATACGGCATATCGAACATCTGTAATCCACCAATCAAAGATGTGATTGCCACATACATTAAGATTGGCTTAATCAGTGGTAATGTGATTTTTCCAAATATTGTCCATCTTCCAGCACCGTCAATGGCTGCTGCTTCATAGTAGTCCTTTGAAATTCCCTGTACACCGGCCATTAACATAATAAAGGAATTTCCAAACCATACCCACGTCTGAATTACTGCAATGGTATATGGTGCCGTATCGCCTGTTCCTAACCAGTCAATCGGATTATAAGCCTGACCAAACAGTTTATACACCGCACTAATAATCTGATTAAAGGTTCCATATCTCCAGTCAAGCAATGTCTGGAACAAAAATGCAATGGAGGTTGCCGCAATTAAGTTTGGCAGATAATATATAATACGAAATACCTTTAAGCCTCTCATTTTATATTTCACATCACTAAATACCATCATTAACAAAAATGCTAATCCTAACTGTAAAACAATGTTCACACCCCAGATTTTTACGGTATTCCCTAAAGAGCGCCAGAAGAATTTATCTGTGAATACACGAATATAATTATCAAACCATACCCAGGATGCCTCTCCAATACCTGCAATTTTTGTATTTGTAAAACTCAAATATAATGTTCTAAGAACCGGATATACACTGAAAATCAAAAATACTACAACAAAAGGTAACACAAATAAATAACCCATGTTATCATATTTTTTCATTCCTTTTTTCTTTTTTTTCATAATAAACCATGTCCTCTCGCCCAAATAAAGGTTTGCTTTGCTGATGACAGGAACCTGACCGGAAAAATTTATTTTCCGGCAATTCCTATCATCAACTGTTTTATCTTGTTACTTCAATGTCAGGGAAGGTAGATTCTACTACATCATAGAATTCGCTGACTGCTTCTTCTTTGCTCTTCTCACCAGTCTTAATTGCTGAGATTGCATTTCCCCAGGCATCACCAATTGACTTGTCATATCGTGTCACAAGAGAATAATCAATTCCCTGTGCCTGCTCTAACCAGAAGCTATAAAGTTTCTGATTTCCATAAACCGGATTTTCATCATCCTTGTGTGCTTCAAGTACCGGAATTAAGGAAACCGTATCACCCTGCGAAAATTCAATCCACCAGTTTGCTGTATCTTCATTTAAAGTACAGAACTTCACAAATTCCCAAGCTAAATCTTTTCTTTCAGAGTTAGAAGAAATACCGATGTATGTACCACCGCCAAAACCATATGCAGGGCCTTCACAAACACCCCATTTTCCTTCTGTTGCTGCACCTGTTACATGGTCTCTCATAGTTAATACACCCCATGACGGAAGACCATATGCAAATACCTCTGTTGTTTCATAACCAGCTGTTGCTTCTTTGAAGTTTTCTGCATCCCAGATATTCATATCATCTGTTCCCCACTGGGTTTCAGCTGTTAAAAGAGGTACTTCGCCAGCCATTGCCATATACCAAGGTGTTGCCCACTGTGATGCGTAAGCTGTTAAATCCTGCTGATACAATTCCACGCAGAGGTCCATATAATCTTCTCTTGCCTGAGAAACATTTAATTTTCCATCAATTACCCATGCAGAATCTCCTGAGAAATAGTTCATTTCAGCATCAGAAGCAAAGATTCTGTAGCCAGCTTCTTTTAATGTTTTTGCTGTTTCAAGAATTGTTGGATAATCTGCAAATAATTTACTGATTTCTTCCGGTTCTTCTGTACCAAATACTTCCTTTGCAATGTCTCTTCTATAGTACATACCTGCCGGAGTAATCTGATAAGAAATTGCTCTCTGTACACCATTGGCATCCTGACCAACTTCCCATACATAATCAACAATCTGATCTGCATAATCCTGTGCACCAAACTGGTCTAAATCTTCAAAGAATCCTGCTTCAAAGAAATCTTCTAACATCTGCGGTTCGCCAACTACGATGTCCGGTTCTGTTTCTCCGGCAAGTAATGCGGTCTGAAGCTTTGTCGGGTAATCTGCCGGTTCAATAACAACTGCTTCTACGGTAATTCCCGTTTCCTCCTGAAACTTCTCTCCAAAGTCAATTAAGTCATCTGCCAATGTCCAGATTACTAATTTTTCTCCGCTTTCTGCTGCATCATCCCCGGATGCGCTCTCTGTTCCTGCTACACTGTTACTTCCTGCATCAGCACTTTTGTTGGATGTCGAATCCCCACAGGCTGCCATTGAAAGTGTCATCACGCCTGCCAGTAAAACTGATACTACTTTTTTCCAACTCATAAAAATATCCTCCTTTTTTCAGCAGATTTTCTATCTGCCCTACAGCATTTGCTGTTGTTTTTGTTGATAATTGAATTATAGGGCGAATGACCTTTCAAAAAAATGTGCTGAATTTTAAAAAGGTGTCATTTTTTTAGTTAAAAAAAAGTCTTAAAGAGCCATGCCCTCTAAGACTTTTTTGTGATACATCCTATTCTTTATTTTCCTTGCTTTCATCCGTGCACACAAATTCTGTTTTATAAATAAATTTCACACTGCCTGTTACACTTTCATCCTTTGCTGCATAACTCTGATATGCTTCTCCTGCATCAAACACTGCCTTCATTCGGTCAATGAGTGGTTCAATATCTCCATCATAGGCATCTATCATCTTCTGAATTCCTTTTTCATTAAATTCCACAATTCCATCTGCCAGCTGATTTGCACCCTCATCTAATTTTTCTACACCATCACAGATTGCCACTGTTCCATCATTTAATTTCGTGGTTCCATCGTTAAGCGCCTGATTATTAGCTACTAATGTTTTTCCACCGTCATTTAACTGTGTTACGCCTTTTTCTAATTCCGGTACGGAATCTGCCAGTGTCTGTGTTCCCTCGGACAATGCTTTCATGCCGCTGACTAAGCTGTAACCACTTTCTGTTTTCTGATTGATGCTTTCAGCAATTGTCTGTTTTGTCTGTTCTGCAGCAGATACCGCAGCTGTTTTCGCTGCTCCCTTTGCTCCTTCATAAGCTGCCTGCTCTGCGGCTGCCTTTGCTCCACTGACTGCTGCTGTTCCTGCGGCTGCCTTTGCTCCACTGACTGCTGCTGTTCCTGCTGCACCTTTTGCTCCTTCTACCGCTGCCATTCCGGCGGCACTTTTCGCTCCACTGACTGCTGCTGTTCCTGCTGCACTTTTTGCTCCACTGACTGCTGCTGTTCCTGCTGCTGCTTTTGCTCCACTGACTGCTGCTGTTCCTGCTGCACTTTTTGCTCCACTGACTGCTGCCATTCCTGCTGCACTTTTCGCTCCACTGACTGCTGCCATTCCTGCTGCACTCTTTGCTCCGGAATAAGCTGCATCTGCAACTGCCGTTCCTGCTGCTTCCTGTACCTGAGACACTACTGTTCCTGTAACACTTTCTGACATTGCAGATACAATACCATCTGCTCCCGCTCTTGCAGCTGCCTCAAATGCACCATCTCCATTCATTGCATTATAAGCTGCTTCTACCTCTGCCATGGATGCATCTGCCATTCCCATTTGTGCTGCAATCTGCACTTTTACTCCGGCAGTTAATACCGCATAAGCCTCAGAATTTTTAATTCCATCGGAAATCTGTCCGGATGCACCTGATAATGCATTTCCAAGCTGTTCCACAGCCTGCTGCTTAATCGCTGCATGCTGTCCGTTTGCAAACTGTGCATCTACTGTCGCTTCCGCCTGCTGCTTTATCGCCTCTGCCTGTGCATCTACCGCTGACTCTGCCTGCTGCTTTATTGCTTCTGCCTGTG